>JAYYBT010000048.1:0-16330 GCA_036162675.1 Thermoplasmatota archaeon | reverse complement strand
CCGAGGAAAACGGCAACGATGACAAGGGCGAGGCTACGCGTGGCGGTATTCATGTTAATAGCACACTTCCGCGGGTATATGAACTACTCGCCCCGCTGACAGTGACCTCGCTTCGCGAATTTTGTGCAGTAGGCCGTTAATAGCCCGCCATGCGAACCTTAACATCAACCACCCTGTGCGCTCCATTGTGACTGCCGGTGAGTGGGCCGTTTTGGTCGAGGAGAACGGCAAAACCTACGTCGTTGAATTGGTTGATCAGCAGGTCAAAATCAAGGGATTGGGCGTCTTCAACCCTCAACAGACTTTGGCTGATGTCGCCATCGGCGAGCGTCTGGAAATCGGACAAAAGGAACTCAACCGCGTCCCGCCCCGCCTCCCCGAACTGAGTCGGGGAATGGTGCGCCGTGCGCAGACCATCGGCAGTAAGGATGCTGGCTTTTTTGTCACCAAACTCGGCCTCGGGCCTGGCGATAGCGTCTTGGAAGCCGGCATTGGAAGCGGTGGCCTCTCGATGTACATTCAACGTGTCCTCGGCACCAACGGCACACACGTGACCGTCGAGCCGAGAGGTGAGCACTCCGAGGTGGCACTTGAGAATCTGCAGCGTGCCGCCGCCTGCTGGGAAGAAACGCCCAACCACCACCACATCGAAGGCACGATTGAAGCATCAATTGACGCCATCAAGGCTGTCCACGATGGTTTTCATGCCATCGTTCTTGACCTGCCCGAACACCCGAGTGCCATTCAGGCGACGGCTGAACTCCTATTGCCGGGTGGCCGGCTCGCATGCTATTGCCCCGTTAGTTCCCAGATGGAGCGAGCTTGGGAAGCCTGTGAAGCCGCTGGACTGACCGTCGAATGGGCGGGCGAACTGATGGAACGAGAGTGGGGCCGTGCCTCAAAGGGCGGCATGCGACCGGTCAACGGACCGTTTGGACACACGGCCTTCCTGCTGGTCGCCCAGCGTTCATGATCACTCAATCACTCGGATTTTATTGTCGCACTGCGGACAGGTGAAGCGGAACGGTGGCACGCTGCCTCGAGGGACACCCAATCGTGCATCGCATGATGGGCAGTTGACCTTTGATTCACCGTCGAGTCTGCATTCATTGTAGCCAAGTTCGGGCAGGTCTTTTTCTTCCTCCTCTTCTTCGGCTTCATCTTCCTCTTCTGCTTCAAGAACATCCACTGTTTTGGAGGACCTGCGACGCAACATTTGGATGGCCAAGATGGCCAAGAGCCAACCGCCACCCATCACGCCCAGCGTGACCGGTTGGCTGACGCTGACGCCAAGGGGCAAGGAGAGGCCGTTTGGTGGCAGAGGTGGCCCCTCAATGGAGACCGACAGCGGCACGGATTCATCGGTCGTCACCACCCCTCCACCGGCGGATGTCGCACGAATCACGATTTCGGAGGAGGCCGTTCGCGCCGTGTTGGAGATAACGGTCATTTGGAAGTCAACACTGGAGCCGGGCGTAAGGGTGTAGTCTGTGGTTACTTGGTCATCGCTCATACGCACCCACTCCAACACCACCAGTCCGGTGTCCTGTCCAAAGGCATCCAAGGTTCCCGAAACTTGGGCGTTACCGAGGTTTTGAACCGTCAAGATGGTCGTCGTGGAGCTGTCAACCCCAAGAGAGAGGCGCCCGTCGGCAAATGAAAGCGCAACCAGAGCATCCCCCGGCCAATCGGCTTCCACCGTGTAGAGCGTGCTCTGTTCAATGACAACGTTGCTTCGAACACCGCTCACGGCACGGAAAGTGATGCCTTTCTGGCCTGCCTCGGCGCTGTTGGGAACCACGCATGACCAGCCATAGTATTCTGTGGAAAGTCCTGGCGCAACGGTGATGGAGACATCGAGGCCACAATCAACACCGACCGTGGTGATAGAGAAGGTGTCCTCGGTGTTGCCGGTGTTGGTCAACACAAGCGTCCCGTAAACCGACCCTCCGGGTCCTGCGGAATCGACATCGGCCAACACCGCCATGGTAGCGCCAACCGAAACAGGTTGGACGGTCATGAGAATCTCATCATGAACCTCTGAATTGGTTGTCGAAACAACTCGGAGCGTGTAAATGACACCCGCATCGGGTGCCCCCGTGGCGATCTCTCGAACGCCGATGGAAATCGGTTGCGTCGCCCCGGAGTCAAGTTGGAACGTGGTCGGAGAAACGGTGAACTCAAACCAGTTGCCCTGGCTTTCCGTGGTCCACTCAACGAGGTAAAGATCCGATGCTGTACCGAGGTTGGTGGCGTCGACGACCGCCGTTGAAACGCTGGCGGGACTTGCCAAAAGGCGGTCTTGAACGGTGTTCACAGCGACCTGTTCACGTTCGACCACCACGACCTCAAAGGTGTAGGATACACTCAACGAACCCGAAAGGTAGGTGAGCGTGGCCGTTGAGGTTCCCGGTGTGGCACCCGTTGAGGCTGCAAAGGTCATGACAACCGATTGTTGCTCGGACTGGTCAAGGTCGACAGCACCGACATCAAAGGTGACATCCACAGCCGATGGAAGACCGGAAAGGGTCGGTGTCAATGAGAGGCTTGAGGTCCCCGTGTTGTGGAGAACCACGGCCAAGGTGTTGGTTGAGCCGGGGGCGATGAGCACGCGATTTTCACTTGGCGGAACGATGTCAAGGCCGTCCACTTCAAGCAGTTGAATGTCCACGACAAGATTGGATGTTTGACCGTTATAGGTGGTGGCAAATGATTGCTGGAACAGACCCGAGAGGTCAACGTCGCCCTTGGTGTTCACCGTCCACGTACCGACTTCGCCGGCAGCGACACTGATGCCGGAGGCCGAGACCAGCACGGTGGTGAGGGACGGCGATTCCACTACATCAAGGAAGAAGGTGGCTTCATCGCTGCCGTGGTTGTTGACGCGAACCTCGTAATTTGCCCCGACATCAGGAACGACATCCACGGTGGCCATGGGCCCAGAGAGCGAGAAACTGACGTTCTCATCGACCTCGATGGTGAAGTCAAGTTCTTCCAACAGTACCGTTGCGTCATCGACAGCGTGGTGGCCAGTCAACCGTAGTGGACACTGGGCTGAGCTGTCGGCGTTTTCATCGACATCGACCACAACCTCCACTTCGCTGACCGCATCGGGCTGAAGGGCCAGTGTTTGGGGCGTCACAAGCGAAGCGGTGCAAGCCGTTGTGCCTGCGGAGGGTGGAACGGAGAGCGTCCAGTCAATGTTGAGGGGAGCATTTCCGGTGTTGGTGACCTGCACCCCAGTTGAGGTACTTGCACCTGGGAGGAAGACATCGCTCTGGCGAATGAAAGCGGCACTTGCAGAGGGTTCGGCTTCAACCTCCACGACGATGATGGTTGATGAGGTGATGTTGCCGTTGGTGGACCCGATGGTGAGGCGGTAGCCGTAGAAATCCGGGGCAGCATCAGATGGAACGGTGATGGAGAGGGTGGCCGAGGCTGAACCACCGGCGGGAATGTTGGCCAATTCGTCGTTCTGCCACTGGATGTACCAGCCCTGTGGAATGGAGGAGCCAAGACCAAAAGCAGCGGTGCCAGAAACTTCCCAAGGGTAGTAGGACATCCCGGTTGTCTGGTTGAACACCGTATCATCAGCGGCTTGCTGCAGGGCGAGCTTTACGTTGGCGTTCAAATTCACCGTGTCGTTGGAGCCTACGCAGGTCTCCCCGGTGGTGCTGGAATGGAAAACGCAGGCTGCGAGGTAGGATCCTGAGAGCGAAGGATGGCTTCCGTCGCTGGTGTAGAGGTCGTAGAAGAGGTTGCCCGAGACGGTTGGGTCGTCGCCATCGGCGACCACACCGTCGTGGACTGTTTTGTACGCCAAGCCCACGGGTGCGATCCAAACGCTGTTGCCTGCGTTTGAGATGTTCTCTGCATAGCGCGTGTAGCCCTCGGTCAGACGAGCCTGCATGGTGGTGAAATTATTGTTGAAACTGTTGAGGCTGTCGCCGTCTCGGTAGCCCCATGTCATGAACAGCATGGTCTGGCCACCTTCATCTTCGATGGCGTTGCTCAAGTTCACGGTGGCGTTCTTGCTCTGCTGCCACATCAACTCCGTGGTCGGGAACGAAGGCACTTGGCTTTGGTCTTGGAGGATGACGTAATCCCAGTTGGAGCCACGGAGCGTTGTGTTCCATTGATGTCCGGAAGTGTTCACGTTTTGCCAGTGTTGAGGGAGCCTCATGCCCCCCGCAGTGACCGACTGAACCGTGGCGTTGTAGCCATCAGCATCCATGACGCCCTCAACAACCGACGCCAAATTGTTGGCGTTGGTGTAACTGTTCCCCATCATCATGACGGACACCGAAGGTGCGGTGGTGTTGGTCGTCCCGTTGTTTCCAGTCCCGTTTCCGGTGCCGTTATCGCTGGAGTTTCCGGAGGAATTCCCGGAGGAGCCATTGGTGTGGTTGGCCCACCATGCGGCAAGGTCAGGTTGAACCTCAACATCCAGCAGGAAGGTGTCGGTGACCGTCCCGAGGTTGTGAGCCGTGAAACTCACATCGATGCTCTCACCTGTGGCCATGTGAACCAGCGGTGAGCCGACGGTCGCCAAGGACGGGTGGTAGGCTGGAGCGACCGAGACGAGCACATCCAAGTGGGTGAAATCACCAGAATCCGGTTCGCTGACGTTGATGGTAAACGACCCGCTGTCAGCCACAGTCGCACCCTCGTCAAGGCGAACGACGATGGTGGTGTTCTTTGACCACGTGGGGAAGACGTTGTCCACCGTCGCCTCCACGGGGAGGATGTTCCAGTAGGAGGCGAGCGAACCGGTGTGGACACTGAGGTTGTAGGATTCAATGCTGGTCCCGTTGTTTCCCACCGTGAGCGTGATGTTGGTGCTCTGCCCTGGCGTCAAGACCACATGTTGCACATCCGTGCTGAGAAGAATGGGCTCATCGGCTGACGCCGAGCCGACCAGCGGAGACATGCTCATCACGAGCAAAACGAGGACACAAGCAACCGCACGGGCGGGTCGGCTGGACATGGCATTACCAAAACGACACTGTTCAAGAGACTTCGGGCAACCCGACTCCTTCTGCTTTGGCTTTGGTTCAACCAAGTGCGCTCAGCGAATGGTTCATGTTCTGTGCCTCAACCCCACCGACATGACCACTTGGGTTCCAACCGCTTACCGAACACACACGCTGGGCGAATTGCAAGCACAGGGCGCCGACCTCGTTGGAAAAGACGTCACTGTTATCGGATTCATGGAAGCCAACCGGGGCAAAGGAGCGATTTGTTTCGTCGACCTTCGAGACGGAACGGGCAAAACGCAGGTCTTCCTCAAAGCGGACAACATCGGGGAAGAAGCCCTTGACACGGTTCAGCGAATGACCCGAGAGTCCACCCTCCAATTCACCGGCACCGTGGCGCTCAAGCGCCCTCCCAAGGTGAAAGAAGGTGAACCAACCCCTCCGCCAGCCTACGAAGTCTTGGCCACTTCAGTCAACGTCATCGCACGAGCTGAGGCACCCCTCCCCTTGGGCGTGACCGACAACGTCAATGTGGAACTTGACACCCGCCTTGACAACCGTTTCCTCGACCTCCGAAGAGCTCACGTGAACGCCATGTTCCGGCTTCGAGGCAAAGTCCTGCAATACGGTCGAGAGCACCTCATCACCGAAGGCTTTGTCGAGACGCACACGCCAAAGATCGTTGCCACCGCCACCGAAGGCGGAGCAGATTTGTTCCCCATGCAATACTTTGACCGCCCCGCCTTCCTGAACCAATCCCCTCAGTTGTTCAAGCAACTGTGCATGAGCGGCGGCCTCGAGCGAGTCTTCGAAATCGGCCCCGCCTTCCGAGCGGAAAAGAGCGACACCTATCGCCACCTGGCTGAATTTATTTCCTTCGATATTGAATGCTCTTGGGCCAACGACGATGACGTGATGGGCGTGCTTGAGCGTATGCTGCACCACATTTGGAAATCGGTCGCCGAGGATGAGGAATCGCAGGGCCTTATCGACACCATCAACGCGTTCCGTGCCGAACAAGGTGAAGAGTTGGTCGAGGTCATCGTCCCAGAACTGCCCTTCCCTCGGGTGGAGTACGACGACGCCATCCGCATCATCAAGGAGAAAGGCGGCAGCATTGAGTGGGGCGACGATATCGATGCAGAGAACTCCGACCTCTTGGCTCAAGACCTCCCGCAATTCTACTTCCTTCCGCGTTGGCCCATGTCCCTCAAGCCGTTTTACATCCACCAAATTGAAGGTGAAATTGGAAGCACGGGTCAGCAACTCTCACGTGGCTTTGACCTCAATTTCGGAAGGGACGAGATGACCTCTGGCGGTCAGCGAGAACACCGTATTGACGTGTTGGTGGAGAACCTCCGCAACATGGATTTGGACCCCGAGGAATTCGAATTTTATGTCGCTGGTTTCCGCCACGGGGTGCCTCCACACGCCGGTTGGGGCCTTGGTGTTGAGCGCATTTTGATGAAGTTGACAGGAGCAAAGAACGTCCGTGAAACGGTTCTCTTCCCCCGAGACCTTCGCCGATACTGCCCCTGAGCACGTGGCATCCATCATCCGAAGAGCAGGAAGTACCCGACGCCAAAGACCACCACATCGCAGATGGCGTGGGTGATGTAGGGAATCCAAATGCTCCGATAACGGACGTAGAGCCAACTGAAGGCGGCGCCCCCAACGAAGAGGCCAAGGCAAGCCAAGAGGTTCGCCGTAAGCGAAAATCCGAGGAACCACAGGGCAAAGAAATGGTGGACGACGAACATGAGAGCGGAGGCGAAGATGGTCGGCCAGCCTGGGCCAAAAACAACCTCGCCTTTCTCGACGAGGAACCAACGGAACACGTATTCCTCCAACACCGAATTTCCAACCGTCCAGAACACGGCGGCGGCAATGTAGGTGTTGACATCGGTCAAGCCAAAGGGTTCGAGCGTCGCCCGGAATGTTTGACGGTCAAGGCGAGACTCGCCGATAAACAACCATGCCAGCACCATGACGAAAGCAAAGACGAGTCCGATGGCGGTCGCTGCGCCATAGCCACCGTTTCGAACCGGCGACCACGACCATGATTTTCGGTCCACGCTCAGATGCCACCACAACGGCAGGCCAAGCATCCAAGCCTTGGAGAGCAGCCAAACGAGTTGTCCAACCAAACCTTCACCTGTGCCAAACGAGGCCAGAATCGAAGCGGTGGGAGCCAGCCCAACCAGGAGGAAGGCAAGCAAAGCTCGTCGCTTTTCCAACACTTCACGCACCCCAATCCGTGTCAAGCCCCGTCCAACCGGAGGTGTCATCGGACTCAACAACGGGCACATCCTCAACAACCGTGGCTTTTGGTTGGAGATCAGAAAGGTCGACTGGAAGATCCGGGTTCGAGCCCTGAAGAGCGGGTTCGCTCGATTCAGGCGTTGCCTGGCGTTGAGCCCCCCAGTCTGATGCAGTAGGTTGCAGGGATTCAGCGGGTGTGGGCAAATGCGCAGGTTCTGCTGGTTGAGGAGGAATGAGTGGTGGGGCTGTTGCCGGCAAGGAAAAGACGGGGGGTTGGGTCGGTCGGTTCTCGGGCGCGACAAACATCGCCTCCTCGTACGCTGAAGGTCCCAACTCAAGTCCTCCCTCCGTCCTTCGCCGGTAGGCAACGGCGCCACCAGCGCATGCACCGACCAAAATCAGCAGCCACAAAACAACGCCCAACCATGATGAAAAGGTCCCGCTGTTGGGAAAGGCGTCGTAGGCATCGGCGACGCCATCGCCGTCAGCGTCGTATTTTGCCCCGCTGTCAGTGGGAAAAGCGTCGGCGTTGTCCCCGAGCCCATCACCGTCGGAATCCAGCGTTTCGGTGGCGTCGTTGGGGAAGGCGTCGGCGTTATCGCCTACGCCGTCAAGGTCGGAGTCCAAGCATTCGTCAGGGTCCAACGGGAAGACGTCGCTGTTGTCGCCGCATCCATCGTCGTCGGTGTCGTTCCATTCGCTGGCGTCGTTGGGGAAGCGGTCTTGGTTATCCCCCACCCCTTCACCGTCGGTGTCGTTCCATTCGCTGGCATCAAACGGGAAAGCGTCCCGGTTGTCTCCGTAGGAATCGTTGTCTCGGTCGGCCCAATCAGTGCCGTCGTTTGGAAATAAATCGGTGTTATCGCCGTAGCCATCGCCGTCTGTATCAACCCATTCCGTAGGGTCGGAGGGGAAATCATCGTTGGTGTTGGCGTAACCGTCGCCGTCTCGGTCAGGACAGCCCATCGGGTAAAGGGAAAGGCCTGCTTCAAGCGGACACGCATCACCGTTATCGCCGACGCCGTCGCCATCGAGGTCGGCCCACTCATCTTCGTCGGTTGGAAAAACATCGGCGTTATCGCCCACGCCGTCCTCGTCGGCGTCGCTGCATTCACTGGGGTCAAAGGGGAAGGCATCGCTGTTATCACCGCAGCCATCACGGTCGGTGTCCTTCCATTCCCTGGGATCAACGGGGAAGACGTCCTCGCCATCCAGCCACGTATCGTCGTCTGTGTCTTCGTCTCGCTGGTCGGACCCCGCCGTCGTTTCATCGGCGTTTGACAGACCGTCGCCGTCGATATCGTCGTCCTCAGCGTCATGGCAGCCATCGCCGTCCAAATCAGCCTCATGAGGACCAATCCATCCTTGGGGGCAGACATCGTCGCCATCCAACACCCCATCGTTATCGTCGTCGTCGTCCTCCACATCCGAACACCCATCGCCGTCGTGGTCGTTCAAGTTGGGACTGAACGGGCAGGGGTCGGTCAAATCGCTGAGACCATCCCCGTCTGAATCTCGTTGTGCGGCTGAACAGCCTCGCTCGTCAACGGTCTCGCCGTTGGCCGTTCCTTGGCATTCGTCCACGCCGTTCAACACCCCGTCACCGTCGTCGTCAAGTTGCTCATAGGAACAACCCTGCGTGTTGGCTTGCTGGTCGGTTGGGGTCCAGGGGCATTGGTCGACCGTATCCACAACGCCGTCGCCGTCCGTATCGGCTGTGCCCACGGCTTCAATGGCATACCGTGCGATGACATCGTGCATCACGGACGTGGGGTGGGCCTTGTCGAAAAAGATGTACTCGTCAACGTTTGCAGCGATGCTGCTGCCGCTGTTGCAAATGGGAAGTGGCAAGAGCGTGGTTCCCCCCGAACAGGCTGCGTCCTGAACATTGGTCAGGCCGATGGCTTCCTTGTTGGTCGTGATGTCACCAAAAATGGTCCATGCATCAACGGTGTGGATGGTGATGCCGAGTTCAGCTCGAAGACTGATGATGATGTTGGTAAGTTGGTTATTGTAATCAATGACCTCGTTTCGTATCGTGGTTTGTTGGGAGGCTGAGCGGCTTTGAATTTCTGGCGTGTCCTCCAGCGGCGGTAAGTTTGGAACCACCAAGGTACGAGCACCTGCGCCGGCCAGTTGGCGAATGTGTGCTTCCATGTTGGTAGCAATGGTATCGGCGTTGGCCGTCCCGTAGAGGAAATCGTTACCACCGGCCCAGAGGCTGACCACGGCGTTGCTCGGTATCGTGGCTTGGACATTGGCCAAATAACTGGAAATTTGCGTACCAACGTTTGGAATGAGCAAATAGGCGTAGCCCGAACCGGTTTGCGCTCCACCAAAGGCTCGGTTCGCCCCGCTGGTCGCTACGCCAGAGCCAATACTGCTGGTCAAACCGTAGGCATCGTACAGGCCGCCCAACCAGACCTCCCCGTTGGAAAAACGCCCTTGCCAGTAGGGCGGCACATCGGGTGTGTTGAGAATCGAGGCTTTCGCATTCCCCATGTCGGACAAGGAATCACCGAAGGCAAGCAAGGAGCCAGCAGTTCCCATCTTCACCTGTCGGAAGACAACAAAATGGATCTCCGCACTTCCAAGAACAGCGTCCGTGCTATCGTAGACCACGACACTGACCTCGTGGAAATGTTCACCACGATAGAACATGGAGAGGTTGAGGTCAACAACGGTAAAAGTTCCCGTAGCCGTGAACAAAAGCGTCCCGTTGTCGACGGCGCCCTGGCCATCGGACAACACCCACTCTGCTCGCATCACTTCGTTGTACGGCGCATTGCGCAGTCGAAGGTCAACCTCCACCACCTCTTCGGAGGTCCAATCATGCCGTGGGATTTCAAGCGAAACAACGGTGGAACGTGCATCGATGGCGCCTGAAACGGGCAAAAGCGGGGCCATCAACACAAAGAGGATGAGCCAAACCAAACGTTGCACAACTTTGCTATGCTTCGGGGTTTGTAAGCCCTTTCCCACGATGCGACACAAGCATGATAGCCTCATGTCCTCTGTTTGAGGCATGGCCGTTGACCGAATGCAGTGGGGGGCCGAGGCGTGGCAGTACGCTGACCTTTACATGCCCGATGACCCTTCACCGTTCCAAAAGGACGAGGGCATCCCCTGCATCATGCTCATTCACGGTGGGTTTTGGAAGCAGCAGTACACGCTTGAGTTGATGCAACCCATCGCTGAAGACTTGGCGGAAGCCGGTGTGGCTGCTTGGAACATCGAATTCAAGCGGTGGGCTCCTGGTGATGAAGGCGTTTGGATGGACACCCTTTCTGATGTTCTCAGAGCGTGGGGGCAACTCGCCCTCCTTCCCGGCATCGACATCGCCCGCTCCATGGTGATGGGGCACTCGGCGGGCGGCCAACTTGCGTTGTTGATGAGCGCGAAGGCCGAGCGAAGACCTTGGCTGGCCATTGCTCAAGCCCCTTTATCGGACCTCATTGGTGCTGACCACGCCCGCCTATCGGATGAGGGCGATGCCGTACGGCGCTGGATTGGTTGTGCACCCGAAGCCAACGAAACGCTCTGGCGGCAACTCAATCCGGTCGACCATCCACCGACCACGAGCGTGTTGTTGTTCCACGGTGAAGAAGACGAAGATGTGCCCATTGAACAGTCCGAAACATATGCGAGGGTGATGAAGGCCAAGGGCGCCGACGTGCAGAAGGTTTGGCTACCCGGCAATCACTACGACATCATCGATGTGGCCTCCGACGATTGGCTGGTGCAACTCAACACCATCCTCGACTGGTTGTGACACCAACAACCGGACCCGCCGGGAACCTCCTGCTTTTGGCTCCATCCCAAGGCCTATGACCTAGGGCGATGTCCACGAGCCATGGACCTCCTCGGCAACGACTACCCGTTTGTCTCAACCGCCCTTGAAGGCAAGCACGCCTTTGTCTGCGGTGCGAGCAAAGGCATCGGTGAAGCGACCGCAAAAATGCTCGCAAAAGCCGGTGCTGACGTGACGGTCTGTGCACGAAACGGAGCGGCGCTGACGGCCCTTTGCGAAGAATTGGGTCGCATCGGTTCCGGTCGCCACCAAGCTTTGATGCTCGATTTGGAAGAAACGGACAGCATCGCTTCGGCCTTTGCTTCAGCCGTTGAAACGTTGGGCCCTGTTCACATTCTCATCAACAACGCAGGCGGACCTCCCGGCGGACCGCTACTGAACAACGAGGTGGCTGACTTTGAGGCCCCGTTCCGACGGCACCTCCACGCCGCCCACACCTTGGTCAAAGCCGCTGCACCAGCCATGGAATCCGAAGGCTACGGCCGTATCGTGCAAATCATTTCCACCTCGGTCAAAGAGCCCATTCCCAACATCGGTCTTTCAAACACCCTTCGGGGAGCCATGGCCTCGTGGGCGAAATCCATGTCCAACGAACTCGCCCCCTGCATCACCATCAACAACGTTCTCCCTGGATTCACCGACACCGAGCGACTCGGCAATTTGTCGGCCTCCATACAAGAACGCACGGGGAAGTCCGCACAGGCGGTTCGTGAAGGCTGGTTGAATCAGGTGCCCATTGGCCGACTCATCGACCCCCTCGAGACAGCCAGTGCCATCACCTACCTCTGCCTGCCTGCTTCAGGCGGCATACGCGGCGTGAGTTTGGCCGTGGACGGTGGACGACTCCGCTCGATTTGAGGTGGTCGCATGGATGCTGAAGTCTCTCCAGAAATGGCAGCCCAAGTGCTCGGGATGTTGACCGACGGCGGTTCCATGGACCACATCAACACCTCGCTTGCACTCCACCTCATCCCGCTCGCACAGGAAGTCGAAGACCAGGAACTGGTGGAACAACTCCTGGAACACGCCAGCAAGGTGGCCACCAACGATGAAGAACGTGGGTGGGCCAAATTTGAGGCGCTCAAGGTGATGGAAGCGAGTTTGGAGAGTTATCTTCGGCTGGCCGAAGAAGCCGAGCACATCGACGACGCACAAGGCTTGACGGCTGCGGTCAATCACTACGTCGCCCTGCTCTACATGGCCGAAGGGAAACTCGACGAAGCACGAGCCACCGCCCAACACGCTCTGCGCCTACGCCATGTCATCGACGACAAGCAGGGGCTCTCCTACGGCATGGCCCTGCTCATGGCCGTGGCCAAGCGACAGCACGACGAAGAGACCGCCATCGCCGTTGGCACCGAACGCTTGGAGTTGCTCATGACGCTCAAGGATGAAGAGGGCCAGATGGAAGCCCTCGCTGATTTGGCCCACTGCCAAGCGACCATCGGCGAGTTCACCACCGCACAAGACCTGTTCGAACAATCGCTGGAGCGAGCCAAGGGCCTTGGAAGCCTCTCAGGTCAACTGGTCGCACGCTGGGGCCTTGCTGATTTGGCTGAAATCCGAGAAGACTACCAAACCGCCATGCTGGTCCTCTCCGATGCCCTTCACGAATTCATTGCACTCGACATCCCTGCACCCGCCCAACTTCGCCAGCGCATCAGCGATTTAACCGACATCAAAGGCCAGCCGCAGCCAGACAATGGCGAAGCCTAGTGTGCCACACTCATTATGAGCCATGGCGGTGTGGGGTAAACGGTGAGTGTGCATGGAGCATGATATCTTCTTCTCCATCTCCCAAACGCCCGACGAAGACGGGCATATTCCAACCGAAGCCACGATGCTGAGAAATTATTTCCAACAACTGGAATGTGCTGACCGCCTGGGCTTTGGCGTCGGCTGGATTGCTCAAGCACATCTTTCCACCGAGACCCAGAAGTCCAACCAGCGCCCTGTCGTGCCGCATTGGAAGGGTGAAGTCGGCCTCTGCACCGACTTCCCACAACTTGCCTTGGAGTCCTTTCGGCGAACCAGCAACATCGAGATCGGCAGTGCCGTTGTTTCAATCCTCGCTTCGGGCGGTCCCATCGCACAGGCTGAACGCATGGCGAACGTCTTGAGCTTGCACGGCCTTGACGAAAACGAACAACGATGCCTCCACGTCGGTTTTTCTGCCGGTCGCTTTGAATTCATGGCACGCCCGTACGGCGTCGTGCCCCGAAACGCCATCGAAGAAGCGGCGTGGCCCGCTTTGCGCGGTCAAATCTTCATGGAAGCCGCCGAAATTTTCCTCCGCTTGTTGCGAGGTGACGTCATCAATTCCACCATGATTCGCCCCACCGTCCTCACACGAGCCAACTTCAGAAGCGACGAAGACTGGGAGGCCGTCCAGGACGCTGCGGTTGAATTTGAGGCGCTTGACGGACGACCGGAAGAGGTCGAGATCCCGTCAAGGTACGTGTTTGAAGATCTCAAAATCATCCCTTCGGACTTCCGTCGTTCCCTTCTGAAACTGGTTGCTGGCACGCACGACCCTCGGGCACAAACCTTCGTCAACACCATCCTCCCTGTCAAGGTGTTCAACCTCTCCATCACCTCGCCCGAAGTGATTGATGCCACCCACGAGCGCATGCGAGAGGTCTACCACGCCGATGGTGGGGCGTGGAAAAGAAGCGATATGCCTCGAACCAGTTTTGTCTTCTTGAACGCAGAGGACGGCCTTTCGCCCGAGGAACAAAGCGCTGCTGCTCACGTCGAAGCAGACCGAGCACTGAGCGCCTATTGGAACGCCTTGGAAGGCACCATCGACCCCGACAAAGTCTCGAAAGCGGCCAACAATGCGCTGATTGGAAACGTTGAGGAGGTGGCCAAACAGATGGTGGAACGGTTCCATCCCGAAGACCGCATCATGGCGTGGTTTGATTTCTTCAACCACGACAGCGAGCGAGTTTGTCGGAACATGACGGCGTACATGGAACAGGTCGTGCCTCGTGTTGAAGCCATGCTGAAGGAGGCATGAAGATGGGTATCCGTCACGACACCTTCTCGGCGGTCCAGCCTGGAAAACCGGGTTCAGCGATGTACCCAAACTCCCCACTCGGTGAAAAGGTCGAGGGCATCCCCACAGGACGGGACGTGGATTGGGAGCCTCTCGTGGATTATCGCCGCAACGGTGTATCTGAGACGACGATTCACGGCGCTGTGGCGTGGGCTCACGGAGACGAAGTCATCCATTCCTTCGGAGGAAACGTCCTCTGCTACGGCCGCTCGATGATGAAACCCTTCATGCTCAAAGCCTTCACAGAAGAATTGGAAGATTGCTCCTGGGAGCAGAAAGCCATTGCTGTGGCCTCGCACAACGGGGATACCGAACACGTGGCGGCCGCCCAATCCTTGCTGAGCGAATCCGAGTGGCCGTTGATGCTCACGCCGCTGGATGTCCCGTTGATTCAATTCGGGCGACAAGTCCGCCGGCCGCGACGGTGGTTCCACACCTGCTCGGGTGAACACGCAGCGATTTTGCGAGGCTGCCGGAAGAAAGGATGGAACCGTGCGGGCTACACCCTGCCAACCCACGAAGTCTTCCACGCCTACATGGAACAGTTGCGAACCTACCTTGGCCCGGAGTGGGAACCGCTCCGCATCGCCAAGGACGGGTGCGGCTTGCCCACGGTCTCAAACACCGTTTCTGAGTTGGCCCAAATCTATGCTGGTTTGGTCCGCGACAAGGACGACGACTGGATTTGGGAGGCCATGGTCCGCCATCCCGACCTCGTGGGTGGCTTCAATCGTCTCGATTCCACCGTACTCAAAGCCGGCGAGGGCCGCGTCATCGCCAAAGAAGGCGCTGATGGATTGCTCGGCATGGCCATTGAGCATCCCGACTACCCGAAGGGCCTCGGCATCGTGGTGAAAATCGCCCACGGATGGAATTCACAAGCAACCTGGTATGTAACCCGCGCCCTGCTGGGTGTCCTCGGCATCAATTTGCGAAACCCCTACCCACTCCACCGCCAAAAGGCGTTCATTGTTCCCGGCATCGTACCAGAACGCTACCTTGACGTCCTTGAAACGGTTCCAACATGGGACGAATGGGACCCCGACCAAGACCGATGGCACTTCGACCACGAGGTGAGTGAGTGAAGCCGATTTTGAATTACATCAACGGTGAATTTCTTCCCTCAAATTCGGGACGGACGATGGAAACGTTCAATCCTGCCAACGGTCAAGCCATCACCACGCTCCCTCGTTCTACATCCGACGATGTGGAAATGGCCACGGCAGCCGCTCTTGAGGCAACACAATCGTGGTCGGCCACCACCATGGAAGAACGGATCACGTGGCTTCACCGAATCGCTGACGCCTTGGAAGAAGAGGCCGAAACGATTGCACAGCTTGAGAGCATGGACACGGGAAAACCCATTTCCCTCGCACGGAGGGTGGACGCCGCCCGTTCTGTATCCAATTTCCGATTCTTCGCAGATTTTGGAAAGGACCACACCGAGCCAACCTTTGCTGACCACGGTGCTGTCAACCATGTGCACCGCTCCCCGATTGGATGCGTGGGCCTCATCACGCCATGGAATCTTCCGCTCTACTTGCTCACGTGGAAGGTCGCACCCGCGTTGTTGATGGGCAACACCATCGTGGCCAAGCCTTCGGAATTGACCCCAATGACAGCCAATCACCTCGCAAAAATCCTGACCAACATCAACTTCCCGAAAGGTGTGTTCAACCTTGTCCACGGCTTGGGCCCTGAAGTTGGTCAGGCCATTGTTGAGCATCCAGAAATTCGTGGTATTTCGTTCACCGGTGGAACCGCGACCGGCAAAATCGTCGCCGCCACCGCCGCACCGATGTTCAAGAAACTCTCTCTAGAATTGGGAGGCAAAAACGCCACCATCGTCCTCGACGATGCACCGCTTGAGGACGTGATGGACGGCATCGTTCGAGCGTCGTTTACCAATTCCGGCCAAGTCTGTTTATGCGGCTCTCGTGTGCTGGTCGACGCCTCCATCTACGACCGATTCAAAGCCATGTTTGTTGAAGCGGTCAACACCATCCGTGTGGGCGACCCAACCTTGGAAGCCACCGTCATGGGCTCCGTGATCTCCAAAGACCACCAATCCAAAGTTGAGTCCTACATTCAACTGGGACGCCAAGAAGGGGGCGTGGTGCTCACGGGTGGAACAGCGGCCGAAGCCCCAGTGGACGACGTGCCGTCCGAAGGTGCGTTTTTGCGACCAACCGTCATCGAAGGACTCAGTTACACCGCTCGCAC
>JAYYBT010000047.1:0-8008 GCA_036162675.1 Thermoplasmatota archaeon | reverse complement strand
CTCGGTATCACCGCTGGTGATATCGAAGCCTACGACCTGCCCAGCGATGACCTGTCAAGCAGGGATATCGATGCACTGAAGGCCGAACTTTCTGACCCGAGGTTTGCCGATGGATGGTGGCAGGAACAGATCAACATGATGCTTGAACTCGGCAAGAAAGCTGAGCAACAATCCCTCGCCAAATACGGTTTGGATTTCGTAACCGACACCTATCTGCCAGAAAAGCTCGCCGAGTTGGGACTTGCGTGAGCCCATCAGCGAGCCTTATGGAGGAAGAGGGTCTGGAAGACCATGATGCAAGCACCTGAGCCTGCCAAGCGCTCGCCTTGGGCGCTTCGCCTCGCCATTGCAGGCGGTGTCATGCTCTTGCTCGGTGCCATCTTGATACAAAGTCAGGCCTCGACCATCTCAACGGTGATGGACCCACGAGAAGAACACCACGGAGCCTATACCGGGACCGGGACTTACCAGACTGAAACACTCAACGACACGTGTTACCGTTTCTATCAAGAAGCCGACGATGCGGTCATGTCGGTTGAACTCTACCGTGTGGAAGGTTCTGCGATGGTCGGAGAAGCCCTCGGTGAGAAAACCTGCATGCTCGACTGGCAACCCATGACGGCCGATGGAGCAGACCTGGTTGAACGAGCCGCATGGACGCTCAACGGGTCTGGCGAGTACGCTGTGGTCATCACCTGCGAAGAGGATTGCAGCGAAACGACCGGTTGGTTCGTGTCCGTGGACGACATGCCCATTGCCTTGATGCAATCAACGAGTTTGGTCTTGGGAGGAGCGATGTGCTGTCTGGGCGTGTTGACCACGCCCATTGCCCTCATCGTGTATTACGCTTCGAAGCCAAGCCGAAGTCCTCGAGTGATGATGGTGGGCGAAGATGGGCGCCTCGTGCCCATCACGGACCTCAATCCAGACCATCCGACCCTGTTCAATCAACCCGACCCGTCCGTGCCCACTCAACCGTCAGTCGCCCCGCCCTTCGCGGACACCGCCGAGCACCAACCTTCACAGGAATTCGTTGATGGTTTGAACGATGTTGCGGCTGGCAGCCTGTTGACCACCGAGCAGGTCTATGCATTGATGCGAGGCGACGTCGAAGGCGCACAAGAACATGCGAAGACTGGGCGCTACCAAACGACCAGTGCCGAGGAGGCCATCCAAGACGCAGCCAATGCAGCCGCCATCGCCTCGTGGGACGAAGGCGTGCCGTTGGCCGAACCCAAAGCCGTGGAGCGAAAAACGACCTCCCCTGCTCGAAAGGCTAACACTGACCAAGCCGCTGCACCGAGCAATGCTTGGAAAGAATGGGACGAGCAATGAAGAAACGGTGTGTTCATAGAGGTCGGGCCACTACCCAACCTCGAGTTGAGAAGTATGACTGACCTCGATCAAGCCTTGTACCTCTTGCAAAACAAAACACGTCGCCAAATTCTCGAGCGTTTGGCGCGTGAGCCACACTACCCGATGCAACTGTCCGAATTGATCGGTGTCAGTCAGCCGGCCGTTGTGAAACATCTCAAAGAATTGGAAAAGGGAGGCATGGTTTCCAAAAACAAAGTTCCCTCGGAAAAAGGAGGGCCGCCTCGTACCATTTACGCCGTTGAACGGGCCATGTCAATCCAGGTCGATATCGGGCCGGATTTGTTCCGATGCGAGGAGCGAAAACTCCCAGCTGGTGGCCCGATGAGGTTGTCCACCAACCTTCCCGAAGCATCGGTGCCCATCGCAGAGTCCCTGAGTGGACGAAAGAAAATCGCCGTAGCCGAGGGTTTGTCGCACATGCGCACCCTTGCATCGGTCATGGAGGAATTGGACGCCCAGCGGGACGCCCTCATCTCCCTGCACCAACATGTACGACAGCGCGTTTCTGCTGCGGTTGAAACCGACTTTGAATCCTATGAAGAACGAAGCATCATTCAGACCATGGTGGAAGCCACTGGAAACCGAATTGACCTGACTTCGCTGGTGCAACAAGAACTCGCAGGCAACCACAATGTGGCTGAGGTCATCACGACCTTGCGCGCACGGCTTGAGAAGCAGATTGCGCGCCGCTCCGGTCAAGTCATCGCGGCTCCGCTCGATACGGAGCTCCGCTGGTACCTTGGGCCAGGGTCCAAGTGAAGACGTGCTCAGTTGTTGGCTTCATCAGCCAGAACGGAAACCAACGAGGACTGCTCAGCAAGTCGCTTGTTCACCTCGTCGCGGCGTCCCTTGCCAACCAGATAGACCACGCCGAGGAGGGCGATGGTCAACACGATGACGGCAAACGGTAGAGCGGTCTTTCCGACAACCTCCTTCGCCAAGTCGATCACGGGGCTGTTGGATTCAAGTTCTTCTGGGATTGGCCTGACGTTGTCTTTCTCGTCGGATTCAACGATTTCGTTCATCGGGTCAACAACCACGTAAACGCCCTTGCTTCCAGCCGTAACCGGATAGAGCAGGTAAAGTTCGATCTCCTTGGCGTCTTCGGTGTCGTCTGGGGCCAACAAGGCACCAACCACCTGACGCATGACCACGCGCTCTTCATCGCAGCCGTTCTCACGAATTTCCTTCATGATGTCAGCATCGTTTGCGTCATCGTATTCACAGAGAACGATTTCAATGTCCGTTGCATGGACGTTTCCGGTGTTCTGCAAGATGATACCGATCGGGATGGTCGAATCCACTTCGCTGGAGGTGGACGGTGGCATGATGATCTCCTTGATTTCGAGGTTTGGTGCTCGCAATCGGAGGGTGACGATGAACTCGTTGGTGTCGTAGTTGTCGCCGTCCCATTCGGGGGAATCGTCGTGGTCACCGTCGTTGTCCATGTCGCCGTACATCGAGACGACCTTCAGACCAAGGTTGCGCGTCGTGAGTTTTGCATCGGTGCCGATGGCAACGGCAGCAACAGCGGTGATGGTTTCGTACGGAGCCATCTCAGGAAGGCGCCACTCATCGATGTCTTGGAGGTAAACACACTCGTCCTCGGGGAACGAAGAAGCGGTCGATTCCATGTAGATGCATGGTTCTTCAACGACGAGATCGGCGCTGACTTGGCGCATGATGAACCACGACACGTCCCATCCGGTCAGGGTCGGCATGCCAGGTAGCGTGTTCCAAACCAAGGCGTCTCCATCGGCTTGGGCGGAGTGGTTGTTCAGCGTTGGCACATCTGCAACGTTACCGTTGTTGGTCACGTTGAAGGTGAAGCGAACGATCTTTCCAGGTGCGGAAGTCTTCACGGCGTTGTCAACGGTTGGGTCCATCGAGATTTGCATGTCGTGGAATTCGTCAACGGTAACCGCCAGCACGATGGTGTCGCGGATTCGCGTTTCACGGCCGCTGGCATCGGGATAGACTTCCTCCGAGAAGGCTTGCAGCACCACGGTGTATTCACCTGCTGGCACGCGGTTTGGCACGTTCATCGTGACATCAAACTTCTGATAGGTGTCCGGGGAGAGTTCCTGCAGCGTTTCTCGTGGAATCTCGATATCCCAAATGACATCAACGCCGAAGGCATCGGTGACCCGTGCGAGGCGGAAGTCAAAGCGGTCCGGTCCGTTTCCGTCGTTGGTCACCGTGATCGGTAGCGAAATCTGCTGGCCTGGGTTCACGTTCATTGAGGTTCCAATCGACGGGTCGATGCCTGCATCCAAGTCAAACACGTGCTCGACGTTGGTTGACAGGATGGCCGAATCGGAGATTCGGGGGTAGCCGTCCAAGTACCCCTTCAGCGTGATGGCGGGGCCAAGTCCTGCGGTTGCATTTCGCGGCGCACAGACATGGACGGTGACGCGCTTGGTCACTTTCTCTGCTGCACCCGGAATGGTCCAAGCGATGGGGTCGCCAAGGCCATCACCAGCGTCAGCAGAGCCGGTAGCGTTAGCGAAGTCAACGAGGACAATCCAGTTTTCTTCTCGCCACGCATCCATCGCCACGCCGTCTGGCTTGGCATCTGGTGCACCCGGCGTTGCGAACACAAGTTCACCGGAATCGAAGTTCTTGGTGACGTTGATGTCGTAGGAGGCGCACTCGCCAGGCTTGATTTGCTCAGAACGGTCATCCACGGCAAACACGATGTTGCCGGTTGAACGGATGGACACGAACACACCCAGCTCGAGGATGTCGTAGGTGCCTTTCTCCACCGACTTGATGGGTTCGCCCTCGGACCAACCCTTGACGTAAATCACGAAGGCCCCGGGGTCTTCTGAAGTCGGAACGAACACTTCGAGGTTCTTGGTGACCGATTGACCCGGGTCGAGTTCAACGCGAATCGGGAAGTTCACCTGCCAGCCGAATGGTAGGAGCCATTCCTGTTGCCCTTCGAGACTGTTCGGGTCCCAGAAGACAAAGGCGTCGTGGACGTTACCGGTGTTGGTGATGGTGATGGAGAAGATGGCGGTGTCGCCCTGTTCAATGTCCGCCATGCTGTGGGAAGTGTCGAGGTTGATGCCGTGAACGACGTCCATCAGCGTCAGCGTGATGAGGTCGTTTTGAATAGCAGGGTCCTTGTAAGACTGAGCCGTGACACGAATCTCCGCCAGTTCATCGCCATTCGCCTGGTAGATGGAGGGTGCTTGCACTCGCATGTAGAACCGGACGAATTCGCCACCTTCGAGGAAAATCGGCGTGTCGGGGAAGATGCTCGAGTGGTTGGATGCGAAGTAGAGGTTTGCTGTCCAGTTCATTGGCACCCCGGAGATGTTCAAGCCGTATGTATCGGCAACCAAGTCCTTTGGTCCGGGCGTGGAGTTGTTCATCGTCATGTTGTAGATGGTTTGTTGGCCAGGTTCAATCACGTGATAGAAGGTCTCGCCATCGTCAAAGTCGACATCCACTTGACCGGTCAACACGTGCGAGTAACAAATGGTGAATCGGTTGTTGTTACCGTTGTCATCACATGTATTGGTGTCCGACCACGCAATGTGCGCGCCGCTTCCCAAATCGTTGGAGAACGCCGGCGGCATACCGATGGCCGGCTGCCGACCGCTGTTTGGCCCGAGTTTATTGGAATTCCACGAGGTCACCGGAACCGCTTCCCACGGGTCGAGGGCCGTGAGGCCATCGCCGGTCAAGTCGGTCTGGTTCAAACGGGTGTAGAGGATTTCTTCGTTGGCCGAGAGGTTTCCAGAATCAACCCAAGCGATGTGGACGTTGTTCTGGTCGTCGGTCAACAAAGAGGGGAAGACGGAGTTGCCCGCATAGGGTGAGGCGGGTGGCAGACCGTTCTTGCCTTCCACGTTGGAAATGGGGGTGTCGTTGATTTTCTTGATGGCGTAGGTGGAGAGTCCTTCCTCGGCACCGTCCCAAGCACCGGCTCCTTGGAGTCGGAGTTTGGTGTAGTACACTTCGTAGTTCACGTCCTTCTCAAAGCCGTAATCTCGGCCGTCCATCCAAGCGATGTGGGTGTTGCCTTGGTTGTCCACACCAATGGAGGGGTGGAAGGAATAGGCGTCGTCGATGGTGACACGGGTGTCGTTCACGACGACCAGGTGGCCATCAGCGCCAGGGCCGGTGTCTTCGGCGTAGCCGCCGCCCTGCGAGGAGTGGCCTGGTAGACCGGGCGTGAAACTTGGGTCGTTGTTCATCTTGGCGTAGGGGTCAAGAACGGACATGTAGATCTCGCGGGAGTTGTTGGTGGAGATGTAGACCATGGCTTCGACGAGAAGGGCCATCTGGTTGTTGCCCGAGCCTGACGGGAATTCGTAGGCTTGGCCACCGGCATCGGTGTTGGCAAGGGTGTTACCCGGGCAGTTTCGTGTTTGGGTCGAAACGATGCCGTTGGGGCACTGGACGAGGTCCATGAAGTGGGACTGGATGTTTCCAGCGCCACCGTAGCCTTGGCCGTACAGACCGACTGGGACCACGCCAGCCAACAAACAGTTGTCGTGCGCTTCCTGGATGGCGGCTTTGTCGTCGGCTTGCTGGGACGGGTCGCCGTCCTTGGGGCCTTCGTCGGAGACGGGGATGACGATCTTGGTTGCGTTGGGGTTCCAACGGTGGTCAGATTGTGTTGGTGGGTTACCGGGCACGTTTCCTGCTGAGTCCTTCCAGGAGAGGCAGGCCCAGTTGGTACCTGGTCCCCAGTCTTCGCCGGAGTAGCCGGAGTAGGTGTTGCCGTTGTAGATGGTTCCGGGGAGTTTACGGATACCGCCGGAGTCATCGCCAGGGGTTTGGCCCAGCGGGGTGGTTCGGGGACCGGTGTTCTTGTTGTAGCCCTGACAGTTTCCGGAGCTGGCAGCACCGGGGAGGGTGTTGCCCAAACCGTAGATGGTTTCGTAAACGGTCATGTTCCCTTCCTCGAGCATGGGTTTGATGCCTTGGAAGTAAGGGCCGGAAGCAAAGTTGCCGCCGTAAATAACGGTGCAGATGTCAGCCCACTCGGTGTACATGGAACCGGATGTGTCGACGACGAAGGCCAATTCGACCTTACCGCCACGGGTGTCATCCCATGCGACTTGGACGTAGTCGTTGGCGTCAACGACCACATCAGGGTGGCCCTTGTGGCCGATGATGGGCGTCAAGAGGGTGTCATCGAACAGGGTGACAACGGCACCGGAGCCGATGTCGGGCTGAATCATGGAGTAGTAGATTTGGGGTTGGTTGAAGAAACGACCGAGTTCGTCGTAGTTGTCCTGCCACACGATGTGGACGTTGTTTTGGCTGTCGATGTCAAGAGCAGGCCAGTCTCGGTTTTGAGAGCGGCGTGAAATGATGGTGTCGTCGATGGCGGTGATGGTGCCGTCATCGGAAGCCATGCCGTCCAAGGGCGCAGCCCATGGGGACAAAGCGGTGTACATGATGGCGTGCTGGCCGGCTTTGTCGGCCCAGACAACGTGGATACGGTCGTACTCGTCGACAGCGAGATCGGGATGCCAAATCTTGTGAAGTCCAGAGTTGGTGATTTGGGTGGCATCGATCAAGGTCTCACCTCGAGGCGAGATCATCGAGTAGTACAGGTGGAGGTTGTTTCGGGTCCAGACGACGTGGACGTTACCGGAGCTGTCCGAGCCGACCGCAGCCTGCGAATCGGAGGATGTACCGCCATCCACGATCTGGATGGCTTCGGTGATGACCACCGTGCTGGCACTCACCGACACGGAGGCGATCAAGAGAGAGGACATCACGGAAAGGACCATGATTGACGCTAGGCTGACGGATTTGATTTTCTGGTTCATAGGCATACCCCGGACTTCAACAAGTTTTGGAGACTTTAATCATACTTAACCGCGCGCCCTATCGGTCATGTTTCGGGCGATTGCGGCGCAGGTATCAAATCCGATACCAAGCCGTGAAAAACAGTGGAAAATAATCGATTTAAGCCCATTCCGTCGGGTCAAAGCCTGAACCAAAAGACATCTTCTCGTCAAATTCGATTTCGGCCGTCGGATGGGGCTCTTCCGCCACCGGTTGACCGTCGTTCATCGGCTTGGATTTGGCCCAATCGTCGACCGGCCCAGGTTTTCCAACGCCAGGGCCGTACGAGTACTTGATTTCATGAATCAGTGCAAGTTTGGCAAGCCACAAGCGACGAAGGCTGTTCATGAATTCATGCTTGGTGAGGCCGTCAAACCAAATTGGTAGACTGACGTTGAAGGCTTGCAGAGGCCCAGGCTTTTTCTCGCCTTCGTGGCCCATGTGAATCACCCAGTCCACGCCGGTGCGAATCAGGTGAAGGCGGCTTTCATGAATCCATTCGGACCAGTCGCTGTCTTCGTCATCCATGTGTTCCTTCATCTCCTTCTGCTGACCTTCGTCAACCCTTGTCATGCTCGAAACGGCCACCAAGTCCCTGCCCTTGGGCACGACGATGGCAAACATGTGCCCTTGCTTTCCACTTGGATAGCGAACCAAAAAGTGAGCGTGGGCCCGAGGGTCTTTTTGCGCCTTGGCTTGAAGGCGTTCTTCCGTGAGCCATTGCTTGAGCAAATCAACGGTCTCATCGGGCGTCATGTAGCCTTCCAGTTCTTCATCCCGTTTGAATGCACCCTTTAGGAGGAGAGTTCCGAAA
>JAYYBT010000046.1:0-12368 GCA_036162675.1 Thermoplasmatota archaeon | reverse complement strand
ACGGCGGTGAATTTCTCAATGCTGCTATGAAGGCGAGGCGGTACTTCTCGGAAGGTGTGAACAGCATCGATGAGGCCAGAGAGTCGCGTTTCGTCGCCCACGGCCAGCACTTCACAGACTACAGGTCCTTTGGAGAGCACCAAGCCCGCTTCGATGACATCACCCTCGCCAACGTCAATGGGGACGGATTCTCCTGTGAGTGGTGCCTTGTTGAGTGCCCCCTTGCCCTCGACGATTCGTCCGTCAGCAGGGATGAGTTCACCGCTTCGGATTACGATTTTATCACCTGGGCGAATGAGGTCAATGGGGACCGTTTCTGTCTCTGGTTGGGCGTTCGAATGGGTGCCCAAGTTCAAGCCACCTGCCATGGGCAAGGCGATACCACCTGTTGGGGCCGTGATGGCCATGCCGGGCGAAAGTGAAATGGCGTGACGCTGGTTGACTTTTCTCGCCGTTCGGGGCAACCGGTCCAAGCCGCCCTGCATGGCTTGCCGAGCTTTGACCAAGGCGTCCCCTTCGAGATGGATGGTGAACGCAACGAGGATGGTGACGATGAGGGCTTCCTCCCACATGCCCAATATGCAGGCACCGATGACGGCCAGACTGGTCAACACTTGGAAACCCATCTGCAGGTTTCGCAGCGAGGCAAAGGCCTCTTTGAACATCTGAACACCGCCGATGGCGACGCCAGGGATGGCCAAGAGCGGGATCAAGATGCCGTGATAGCCCATCAATTCAGCCAGCATGACCACCAACAGGACCGGGAAGGCGATGCCTCCCCCAATCAACCGCCACTGGTCGGGGCGAAGCCTGTTGGATTTGGCCACCATAAAGTTTGGTTCAATGCCCAAGACGTGGCTCAGTGCACGGTTTCTGGCGTCGAGAAGCGCTTTCTCATTGGTGACCACCAATTGAACGAGAATTCGGTCATCATCGGAGATTTCGGCGTCCAAAATACCGGGCTGACGGCGAATCACCCGCTCAAGTTTTTGCACGGGAACATCGTTTCTCTGCGCCACGGCTTTGGCCCTCGCTCCAACGATTTCGTGATGGTCAATATCGGGGGCATGGCCCAGTGACCGCAACACTGCGGACACCTCTGAAAGCGTGCCGTCCTCGAGATTGATGTTGAGTTTGACCTCGCCCGAGGTCGCCGACACATTGGACTTCGTCACCTGCTTCATGTGGCCCAGAGCGCCCATGGCCTTTGAGGCACAATCCGGGCAATCCATGCCAAGCAACGGCCAACTGACGGCAAAAGACCCGCTGGCATCTTCCACGAAGGTGGAATCAACGATTTCAGGGTCCAACACTTCGGTGGGTTCAGGTTCAACCTCTTGGGTAAGCACCGGATTTTCCTGTGGCGGTTCAGGTGCCGCAACGGGCTCATCGTCCTCCAATGAAAGGAAGACTTCTGCTCCGTCTTCCCCTCCCATGCTCTCGCCATCCATCCTGCCCTCATCAAACCTCTCATGCACATGGTTGTTGGCTTGCGGTAAAGGGAATGTTCTTGATTTTCATTCGGCTGGCCCACACCATGCAATGGTTGCCCGAAGGTTGGTGCCCCCGCGTGGTGGTCATCGATATCGACGGGACCATCACCGATGGCAAAAAACACCTCTCGACGGAGGCGGTTCACTCGCTTCGTCGCCTTGAGGAGGCGGGTATTCCAGTGGTCCTGGCCACAGGCAATGTTCGGCCGGTCACCTATGGCCTGTGGCGTTTTCTTGGCCTCTCGGCACCGATGTGCTGCGAGAATGGTGGCGTGATTTGGCACCCTTCATGGGAGGCGCCCGTGCTCCGCGCTGAGGCGGACGAGGCCAAGGAGGCCGCCGCATGGCTCGCAAAACACATTGAGGGCGTTGACGCTCAAGGCATCGCCACCAACCGCTGGCGAGAAAGTGAGTGGTGCTTGTTTCCCGATGAGCCGTTGGAGGCCATCGTTCATGCTGTGAAAGAGAGCCAATGGTCGCACCTGAGTGTGGTCAGGACTGGCTTTGCCATCCATTTGATGGAGCCTCATTTGAGCAAAGGCGAAGGGTTGCGGTATCTGTTTGAGCGCATGGGTTGGTCGCCCGATGAGGCCTTGTGCGTGGGTGATGCACCCAACGATTTACCCATGTTTGATTTCCTTCGGTGGTCGGTGGCGGTCGGCGGCGCCTTTCCGGCTGTTCAGGAAGCAGCCGATGTCCTCTCACCGCATCCGCACGGCGCAACGTTCCCGCCGCTTGTCGATGCGATTTTAGCACGCAAAAAGGGTGATGCGCCTTGAAGGCCATGGGCATCGACCTTGGTGGCAGTGGTTTTCGTATCGGTGTTTTTGACACCTCCACCGGAGAGTTGCTTCGCCCGGTTTACCACGACAACCACACGGTCTCCACCGATCCGGACGATGTCCTGCCCGCTCTCGTTTCGGCGATTGAAGAACTTGGCTGGTCCGGGCCCATCGGACTGGGTTTTCCAGGTGCAGTGGAAGCATCGAGACCAACCACGGCACCGAATCTTGGCGCGGCGTGGGTGGGTAAGGACGTGGGGGCAGCACTCGGTCAATTCCACGGCGGTGCTTTTGCCATGCTCAACGACGCCGATGCCGTGGCTGTCGCTGAAGCCGAGCACGGTGTTGGCCACGACGAACATGATTGCGTTCTGACCCTGACCGTCGGAACGGGTCTTGGAACAACGGTTCACCGCCAAGGCACGATGATTCCCAATCTCGAATACGGACGCCTCCCTCATCCTCGGCTTGAGGGATGCCTGGAGGAGCACCTCTCCGGTGCAGCACGAACCCGCCACGGCTGGGACCTCAAGACCTGGGCATTGCACTTCCAAGAGGGCCTGACCTATCTGGAAGAAATGGTTCAGCCGGGGCGCATCGTTCTGTACGGGGGTATCATGGAGCACTGGTCGAGCATTCAACCCCTGCTCAGGACCGAGGCAGAACTGGCCGCTGCCGTGCTGACCGAAACGGCAGGACCTCTTGGTGCGGCTCTGTCGGCCGCTGGTGCTGCTCAGCCTTTGTGAGCGTCCGCCAGCGAAAACGACGTGACCATCTGCATCGCTTGCCCGTACTTGATTTTCCCGAGGTATTCCTTGGTCTGACCGTGGGTGATGATGCGAAGGCGGTAGTTGCACACGCGCTTGGTTCGTCGCTTTCGATGGTGTTTGTAGAAGTGAACCCCCACCTTGTAGGTGCCCAGCGGCGCCTTTCCTTTCCAGACGACGTTTTCAACCGGCGTGTTTGACACCGGTCGAACGTTCATGTCAACGTCGAGTTCACCGCCGCAATCACTTCGCTTGTTGTTGAAGTAGATGCGTTCTCCCGACGGGCAGAACACATGCAGGTCAAGGTCGTTGAAATCGTCCCAAGCGAGCGAAATTTGCACTTCGCCCGACGCACCGCCTTCTCGCTCAAGGCGCTCGTCGATGTTCACTTCGTGTTCTTCATCGGCTTCGGTTGCAACGACAACACCGCTTCCGATGTGTTCCTCTGCCACCAGCGTTACGTGTTCTTGCATGGGGGATTCGTTTGCCTCCATCCACCTTGACCTCGCCTCGAGTTCCGTTTGCCGCTCCTCTTCACCTGGGGCCTCGTCCTCTTCGGTATCGGCCAGCGGTTGGATGAGGTCAAGTTCGAGGTAATTTCTGTCTCGTCGTTCATCGCGTTCTCGCCATGCTGCCTGTTCGTTTTCGGGTAACTGATGGACCTGGGGCATGCTGACCAGCAAGCGCATTCGGCCTTCGTGGAGTGCAATGCGAGAGGAGGTGCTGTATTTTTGGAGCAGGGCCAAGGCTCGGAGACGAGCCTGTCGTTGTTTTCGATAGCGGTTCAGAAGATAGACGCCAAAACCCGTCAACGCAAGGCTTGAGCCGAGGGTGATGGGGTCAACCATGTCGCTTTATTTGGCCCCGGTCCTTAATAGGAGGCGCGATGAAAATCCCATCACGAGAGGAATTCAGCGTTCAGGGCGTCCAGCGAAGCCTTGTCGGGTCGGAGAACTTCATCGGGAACATCGAGCAGGGGTTCGTCCACCAAACCGAGGTCCTCGGCCAGCGAGGGTTTGCTGGCGTCGAAGTAGAGCAGCCCAGTGACGTGCTTTTTGTCGGTTTCTGCCTCGTGAAGCGCCGTCAAGGCCGCCATGGCGTCGCCAGGGTCGTGTTCGGCAGAGATGGTTTCCAATCGGATGGTTGAACCGTCGTGAAGGGTGATGTCTCGGTAGTGGCCTTCGGGCACCTCAATTTCCTCAACCGGGTTGAAGTGGGGAATGTAGTCAGCCATGTGCAGCGTGACTTCGTTTTCCTTGACGTAGCCGTAGGAGCGCATGGACTCGTCGTTGTTGTTGAAGGTCACGCACGGTGAGATCACGTCGATGAGGGCGAAGCCCTTGTGGGACATCGCCGCCTTGAGCAGCGAGGTCAACTGCTTCTTCGAGCCCGAGAACGAGCGAGCGACAAAGGTGCAACCGAGGTTGATGGCCAGCGCACACAAGTCGATGGGCTGTGTTTCGTTGGCAGGGCCCTTCTTCTTCTTTGAGCCGACGTCGGCGGTGGCTGAGTATTGGCCCTTGGTCAGGCCGTACACACCGTTGTTTTCCACGATGTAGACCATGTCCATGTTTCGGCGAATGGCGTGGATGAGTTGCCCAATACCAATGGAAGCGGAGTCGCCGTCGCCCGAAACACCGAGGTAAAGCAGGTCCTTGTTGATGGCGTAGGCGCCGGTGGTCACCGAGGGCATGCGGCCGTGGACCGTGTTGAAACCGTGGGATTGACCGAGGTAGTAGGCAGGGGTCTTGGACGAACAGCCGATACCCGACATCTTGGCGATGCGGTGGGGTTCGATACCGTTTTCCCAAGCGGCGGTGATGATGACGTTGGAGATTTGGTCGTGGCCGCATCCAGGACAAAGGGACGATGGGCCGCCGGTGTAGCTGTCCTTGGGTTCGTTGAGGACGTTCAGTTTGATGGCTCGTGCGGGTTTGTCGCTCATTGCTTCACCTCCTCAAGAGTTTGCAGGATACGCTCGGCGTAAATGCGAGCACGTGGTGGCATGCCGTCGCTGTAGGCCACCGAGTGCACCTTCGTGACCAAGTCGTTGGGGAGTTCTCGTCGCAGGATGCCGTAGAGTTGACCGTCTCGGTTGATTTCCAAAACGATGACCGTCTCGTGTCGGCGGACAAAGGCTTCCACTTCTGAATGGAACGGCAGGGCGCGAACGCGGCACTGGCTGACCTTGAGCCCCGTTTCTTCGAGGATGTCATCGATTTCCTGAATCGAGTTTTCCATGCTGCCGAGGAAGACGATGCCGACTTCGCACTCTTCTTCTTCTCGCAAAATGGGCGCAGGAAGTTCGTCTCGGGCGTTGTCAATCTTCATGCGCAAGCGCTGCATGAGGTTGTAGTAGTCCTCGGGCTTCTCCGAGTAAACGCCCATTGGGTTGTGACCCGTACCTCGGTAGAGGATGGGGGCCATGCCAGAGCCTGGAAGGGTTCGGTAGGGAATGCCGTCGCCGTCCACGTCCAAGTAGCGGCCAAAGGTTTCGAAGGCTTCGAACACGTCTTGTTCACGCACGACCTTGCCGCGGTCCATGGGCTGGTCGGGATAGGTGAAGCCTTCGCAAGCCCAGCGGTTCATGCCCAAATCGAGGTCGCTCATGCCGAAGATTGGCGTTTGGAAACGCTCGGCGTAATCAAAGGCGCGCCAGCCGTACTCAAAGCACTCCTCCACCGTACCGGGGATGAGCACGATGTGCTGGGTGTCGCCGTGGCTGCCCTCGTAGAGCATGGCGATGTCGGATTGTTGTGTGCGGGTGGGCAGACCGGTCGAGGGACCAACACGGGTGACGTCCCAGAAAACAGAGGGGATTTCAGCAAAGTAGGCCAGCCCAATGAATTCCTGCATCAGCGAGATACCGGGTCCGGAGGTGGCGGTCATGCCGCGGCCACCGGCCCAACCGGCGCCGAGCACCATGCCGGCGGCGGCGAGTTCGTCTTCGGCTTGGATGACCGCCATCGTGGCGTTGCCGTCGTCGTCGGTTCGCAGGCGAGGAATGTAGTTGATGATGCCTTCAGCCAGCGAGGACGAGGGTGTGATGGGGTACCATGCCAGCAGTTGAACGCCACCGTAATGAGCGCCGAGAGCGGCGGCTTCGTTGCCTTCAATGAAGAATTGAGGCTTCTCGACCTTGCGAGGCTCGACGGCGTAGGCATCTTCCTTGGTCAGGTGTTCCTTGCAGTAGTCTCGGCCCAAACCGAGGGCGGTGATGTTGAGTTCCACAGCGGTGGCCTTGCCCTTGAATTGCTTGGCCACAGCGGACTCGAGGCAGGCTTGGTCAATACCGAGGAGTTCGGCGAGCACACCGACGTAGATGATGTTGGTAACGAGTTTGGCGATTTTTGGGTTGATTTTGCGAGCAAGGGCGCTCATGGGCACCGGGTAGGAGATGATGTCGTCTCGCTCAACCGTTTTCTTCTTGGTGTCGCTGTTCCAAATGACGACCGAGCCTGGCTCAAGGGCAGCAAGGTCATCATCCCATGTCGCCGGGTTGACCAGCACTTGGATGTGGGTTCGGTCGCCCGGTGCTTGGTAGCCTTTGTCCGAAAGGCGGACGATGTACCAGGTGGGAAGGCCTGAGATGTTGGACGGGAAGAGGTTTTTTCCGCTGACGGGGACGCCCATGTCAAAGAGCGATTGCAACAGAATGAGGTTGGCGGATTGCGACCCGGTTCCGTTAGCGGTGGCGATGTTGATGGTGAAGTCATTGATGATGCGGTCCATGTGAAACATCCCTCGTAGGGTGACGGTAGACCCGTCCTGCCCGGTGGGGTCCTCAAGCACTCTTTCAACATGTTGCCATCACATTCCCCGCAACCTCAAGGCGAAATTGAGCACCACCTGCGAAGGGTGAGACTCAAAACCACGGGAGGATTGGGCGTGGACATGGCGGACGACACAATCCGAGCCGGCTGGGAAAAGGCGGAGAAGGCCATCACCAAAGGAAAAGGCGACGCAGCCCTGAAAATTCTCAGGGACATTGACGTCGATGGAAAGGAACCGACAACGCTCATGCTCGCCGGCCATGCGACCTGGCTTGAAGCCAAGACCGGCAACAACCGAGCCCAATACCGGAAGGCTGCATCCCTCCTACGGGAATCCACCAAGAAGAACCCACGGGATAAGAAGGCTGACCGCCTCTACAACGACCTCCTGAACGAAATGCAGGACAAGGGCATCAGCGAGACTTCCCTCCCGCGCTTGCTCAACGATGGTACACCAACGCCCGCCGGTATCGTGGCGATTTTCCTCGCCGGTGTGCTCGTGCTGGCCATGATCAACGTCGCCAACCGAGCCGACACCACCACGGACATCGTCGACCTTCAATTGACGTGGAACGGCGGCGCGAACAGCGGAACGGTCACCATTGAACTCTATCCAGACGACGCCCCGATTCACGTGGAGAACTTCAAACTCCTCGTGGAGAACGGTGATTACGACGGCACCATCTTCCACCGAGTCATCGATGATTTCATGATTCAAGGTGGCGATTTCACCAACGGTGACGGTACCGGTGGACATGCCGCCAAGTGGTTTGGCTATTGCAACGGCGCCCAAACATCCGAAGCGGAGTGCGCTGGCCAGACCTCCTACACCATCCCCGATGAGGCGGACAACGGCCGCAACCACGAGCCTTGCACCATCTCAATGGCCAAGACCAGCGCCGCCAACACCGGTGGTAGCCAGTTCTTCTTGATTCCAAACGACAGCACGCCAAATTGGTTGGACGGCCAGCACACCGTGTTCGGCGAAATCACCAGCGGTTGCAACCACGTCACTGCTATCTCGGCAACCGAGACCGGTCAGAATGATCGACCGACCCAAGACGTCGAATTGGTGTCGGCCACTTTCGTTGGTTCAGAGACCACGCCATGGTACCAATTCTGGTGAGCAGAGAGCCAGCATTGTCGGCCCCTGTGGTGGAGGTCGTACAAACCAGCGTGATGGGTGAAGGGTTTTCTTCATAGACGGCTGGCTTCTCGGTTGAATCATGGCGACCTTGGACCCCTTTAACGCACGACAAACCCTCAGCGTTGGCGGTGATTACTTCGCACTTGACGCCCTTGATGCCAACGGCGTTTCCACGGCTCACCTCCCCTACTCCATCCGCATTCTCCTCGAAGGCGCTTTGCGTGGAAATGACGGGTTCCTCATCACCGAGGAGGACATTCGCAAGATCGCCGCATGGACACCCGACGGCGAGCGTGGCGAGATCCCCTTCCGCCCTTCCCGAGTCATCCTTCAGGACTTCACCGGCGTGCCGGCCGTGGTGGACCTGGCAGCTCTTCGAGACGCCATGGTGGAAATGGGCGGCGACCCCGAGAAAGTCAACCCGCAAGTCCCGGTGGATTTGGTGATTGACCACTCGGTTCAGGTCGATGTTTCCGGCGCTCACAGCGATGCGCTTGACATGAACCTCGACATTGAATATCACCGTAACATGGAGCGCTACACGTTCCTCAAGTGGGGCCAACAATCGCTGGCCAATTTCCAAGCCGTCCCTCCATCCCGTGGCATTGTCCACCAAGTCAACCTTGAATTCCTGGCCAGCGTTGCTCGCCAAGAAGAAGGCGTTTGGCTGGCCGACACCTTGGTGGGGACGGATTCTCACACGACCATGGTCAACGGCTTGGGCGTGCTCGGCTGGGGTGTTGGTGGTATTGAAGCCGAAGCGGTCATGCTCGGCCAACCCATCTACATGCTCGCCCCCGACGTGGTTGGTGTTCGATTGACGGGCAGCCTTCAACCGGCCGTGACCGCCACGGACATGACCTTGCGCATCGTTGAGATGCTGCGAGAACACGGTGTGGTCGGCAAGTTCGTTGAGTTCTTTGGCCCCGGAATGAAGGCCCTTTCGCTGGCCGACCGCGCCACCATTGCCAACATGGCGCCCGAATACGGTGCGACGTGCGGTTTCTTCCCTGTTGATGAGCGCACGCTTGACTACCTCCGACTCACGGGCCGCGAAGATGCTGCGGTTGCTGGTGTTGAAGCCTACGCCAAAGCCCAAGGTCTCTGGTACGGCGAGGAGGCGGCAGAGAAATCCTACACGGCCGTGTTGGAACTCAACCTCAACGATGTCGTGCCTGCCCTCGCAGGTCCCAAGCGACCCCAAGACCGTGTCGACCTCGACAAGATGAAGTCGCACTTCATTGAGAGTTTGACCCATGAGGTGGGGCATCAAGGCCACGGATTGGCTAAAGAGGACCTGTCCAAGAGCGCCATCGTCGAGATGAACGGCGAGATGTTCGACTTGAATCACGGCGATGTTGTCATCGCCGCCATCACCTCGTGCACCAACACCTCCAATCCCGGCGTCATGATGGCGGCCGGTTTGGTGGCTCGCAAAGCCCGTCAGCGAGGACTGACGGTCAAGCCTTGGGTGCGCACCTCACTTGCTCCAGGCAGTCGTGTGGTCACCGAATACTACGAAGCGACCGGTTTGCAAGACGATTTGAACGCCATGGGCTTCCACACGGTTGGCTACGGTTGCACCACGTGTATTGGGAACTCCGGGCCACTGGATGACCCCATTGAGGCGGCCATTGACGAAGCGGGACTCATCGTGGGGTCCGTTCTTTCCGGAAACCGGAACTTCGAAGGGCGTGTTCACGGGAAGGTCAAGGCCTCCTATCTTGCAAGTCCTCCCCTCGTGGTGGCCTACGCCATTGCGGGTAACTTGGACGTGGATTTGACCACCGAACCCATCGGGCACGACTCGGATGGACAACCGGTCATGCTGTCTGAAATTTGGCCGAGCGAAGAGGAGGTTAACGAGGCGATGAAGGTCATCACCCCTGAGATGTTCCGACAGCGCTACGCCGACGCTATGAACGAACCCCGGTGGAACAGCATTCCTGCCGAACCTTCTCCGCTTTACCCGTGGGACGATGCCTCGACATACATCCGACTTCCCACCTTCTTCAGCGGGCTTTCAGCCACGCCAGAACCCATCACGCCCATCGAGGGCGCCAAGGTGTTGTTGAAGCTCGGCGATTCCATCACCACCGACCACATCTCGCCTGCAGGATCCTTCCCAGCGAGCGGGCCTGCGGGCCAGTGGTTGGTTGAGCGAGACGTCAAGCGAGGCGATTTCAATTCCTTCGGAAGCCGCCGTGGAAACCACGAAATCATGATGCGTGGTACGTTCGCGAACGTTCGTATTCGCAATCAAATGGCGCCCGGGACGGAGGGCGGTTATGCGCTGAACCACGAAACGGGCGAGGTCATGTCGGTGTACGATGCGGCCCAAATCGCAGCGCCGAAGGTCGTTCTCGCCGGCAGCCAGTACGGTACGGGGTCCTCTCGAGATTGGGCGGCCAAAGGCACCTATCTTCTTGGCGTCAAGGCTGTGATTGCGACCTCATTTGAACGCATTCACCGCTCCAACCTCGTCGGTATGGGTGTGCTGCCGCTGACGTTCAAGGAAGGCGAGTCTCATGCATCGCTCGGCTTGACGGGTGAAGAGAGTTTCACCATCCCGCTGACGGACGATGTCCAGCCGCTCCAGTGGTTGACCGTCCATGTCGCTCATACCGATGGAACTGCCTCCACCTTTGAGGCACAGGTGCGTCTTGACACACCTGTTGAGGTGGAGTATTACCGCAACGGCGGCATTCTCCACACCGTTTTGCGAGAGATGGCGCAATCCACCGCATGAATCCAGCAGGTTGAAAATCAGACGACCCGCAGGTCTGTTTGATGCGTCAACTCCGAGGCAACGTTCGCTACCGTTTCCGGTCGGACGACCACGATGTCAACATCGTCATCGAAGGCGAGGCGGGCTGGGTGCAGCAGTATGTCGAGGAACTGGGCCTTGCCGGTGTGGGCTGGACCATGCCCACCGCAACCGAGGTCCAAGCGACCAACCTGTCAAGCGTGAGCGTCGAGCGTCAAAAAGCGGGCATCAACATCGAGATGGAAGATGCGCCTGAATCCACTCGGCCGGCCGACATGGGTCCAGAACCGGACCCAAGTCGTATCCCCGTCGTCCGTCGCCCCATTGGCGAGTTGAACCTCCGAGAGAAATTGGACCAGGCGGGGTTGGTGGCTGCCGAACGACCAGACATCATTGAGTTGATGGAGATTCTCGAGGACATGGATCCACCCCAACCGGTCCAAGGCGCCACGAGCGTGGACCCTATGGCGGAAGCATGGTTGCGTGAACTGCTCCAGTTGGTGGTTCGAGACCACGGCATCACAGGTTTGCGAACCGAGGACATCGAAGAGATTGCCAGCAGCAAGTTGGGCGGTCGTGAAGGAACTGCGCTCGAGGTGTGGCTGGATTCGTTGTTTTCCGCCGGAAAATTGGTGAAAATCCACGGCGGTGATTCCACGGGATGGGGTCCTTCTCCGAAGTGGCTTGCAGGGCGATTTTAGGCGTTGAATTCCAGTCGGAATTCGCGGGAGAAAAACCGGTCAATTTTGAACAAAAACGAGGGCTTGCGCCTCTGCTGTTTGGGAACTTAAGTGCAAAGGCATTATATCCGAACAGGCCGTCGCGCAGACAAGTGATGTCCATGCTAACCCAGAACGACCTCTCTAAGGCCCGAATCCGAAGTATCTTCTTGACCCTGTTGATGGTTCTCAGCACCACCGCCGCTCTCGCCACCACGGCCAGCGCATCGGTGGCACGCTCCTACACCACAAACCGGGACCCTACGGACCTCGCCATTGGCGATTTTGACTGCGATGGGCACAACGACCTTGCTGTGGCGACCGACGGTACGCACACCATGACGATTCTCTACAACGACGGCAATGGAAACTTCAACGAGCGACAGGACATCTGGGTCGCCGGAAATCAAAGCCGAAACGCAGACTGGGATGAATTTGCCAACGTTGAGCAGGTGGAAGTGGGTGAGTTCACTGGCGACAGCGCCATCGACATCGTGATTTACCAAAAGAACAACCCGTTCAAGACCAACGACCAGGGTGCTCCAGCTGGTGAACCCGGCAACGTCACCATCATCGAAAACGACGGTTGCGGCAACCGCGACTGGACCATCGGTCAGCGCTACACGCACTTTTGGGTGTGGGACATGAAGGTTGGCGACGCTGACCAAGACGGCAACGACGACATCTTCGTCCTTGAATTGGAAGAAGACCTGTCCAGCCAGAACATCGTGACCTACCGAAGCCCTATCACGTCGACCACCCAAGGCTCGCCGACCTTCTTGGGCGCTTCTTCTCAACATTTCTATCAGACCTTTGAAGTCGGCGATTACGGCGAAACGCAAACCGTGGGCCTTGGCGGTTCATGCACCGACGATGATATTTTCTTGCTGCGCGGCTACGGTGTTGATTACAGAGCCGGG
>JAYYBT010000045.1:0-10516 GCA_036162675.1 Thermoplasmatota archaeon | reverse complement strand
GCACGAACACCCTCAACGCATAAAGCGAGAAAACCACACCACAGGTCATGGGCACGGTTCCACAGCACGAATTGGCGGCACTTGCAGCGTTGTCTGGCTACGACCAGATGCTGGAAATTGACCGGCTGTGCAAAAAATACGGTGTGGACGAAGCAAGCCTGCGCACCATGCTCCAAAGCGCATCATCGTCGCCCCCGCCAGCAGTGAACAACCCTGCTTCGTCGTGGGACACCTCCCACAAGGACGTCCCAAGTTTGCAACAAGCACCTCCTTCAACGGCCCCAACCCTCGTCAACAAGGACCAATTTCGATTTGAGTACGACCCAACTCGGGAAGCGGAAGAACGGCGAGGGCAGGTCAGTCAAGCCATTCTCTGTTCGGCTTGTGGCGTCGCCCTCGGCATCCCTGATATTCGCCCCATCAAGGTGACCTGCCCTGCGTGCCTCTTTGAAGCGACCTACACCGATTGAAAGGCGGGTTCATGTACGGGAAGAGAGGAGGTTCGTTCATGCACGAAGGCTCACCCCGACGTTGGCCTTATTCGGCCAACAATTCGCCGTTGGCCCTGCCAGAACATCCGATTTTATTCACCTCGAAGGAAGTTGTTCTTCTGGATGACTTCGCTGGCGAGATGAGCGACGAAGTTCTCCAAGGCGCAGACCTCAGCGCCTATTTCAAGCGATTTGGAGGTCAATCCACCTCGCTTGACGAGTTGTTGGCCGGTGAGAACGCACCGCCAATCGACGAGCGTCGTCCAATTTTGCTCCAAGGAGAGTTGGCCAACCCGTACCGGCTTCAAGACATCAACATCGGCCCGCTTCCCGTTTTGACGGTCCGACTCGAAGGTCTCTGCAGGACGTGGGCCGATGGTTTGGACCCTCGGGACGCTTATCCAGGTGTTCACCATGTCACGCTCGCTCGCACGCCGGGCTGGTGGGAACGGTCCCATATTGGGCTGGCGACCAAAGAACAGTTGAAACGAATTCGGGAGTGGCTGGATAACGGCGTGCGGTCAACTTGGCGCCCGGTGAAACTTGGCGAGGGCAGCGTCCGTTTCGAACACGCTCCCCTTGAGGCGCCAACCGTTGAGGACGTTGAATGGGACGGAGCGACCGAACGTGTTTCGGTGCCCGCTCCAGCACCGACTGGGCCGCTCATTTCACTGGATGAACTTCTGGTCGTGGTGCACACACGCCAAGGGTGCTACAATCATCGGGGGCGCATCGCACGTTGCGTCCACATGCATCAACGCGCCTTTCACGAGGGTCTGTTTCGCAAAGGGTCGTCGCACCGCTGGGACGAAATTCTCACGCTGAAGTAGGCGTGCGCAGGTAATGTTCAACCCGTTCATCGCCCCACACGTATTCCTGAGCCAGCGTCAATCCAGATTTGGCAAGCAATTGGGCATCAAGCCTCGCTTCATACGGTTCTTGATGCACCACTTCGCTGTGAATCAAGAACACCTCGTCCACGAGCCCTTCCTCCAAAAATCGGTGCACGGTGGTCGGTCCACCCTCGACCAGCACGCGCTGGATTTCGCGGTCGGCCAGTTGATGAAGCAGCGAATTCAAACCGGTGAAGTTGTTTTGCATCAGCAGCGTTTCTCCTTCGTCGGCAAGAAGTTGAGCGTTGACATCAATGCGCTGATTTGGGTCGATGACCACCCGAAGGGGTTGCCGAGTTGAAGGAACCAATCGTACGTTGAGCTGGGGGTCGTCTCGGTTGACCGTTTCTACGCCCACCAGGACGGCGTCACAATCTCTTCGCAATTCGTGAACCTTCTCCAAGCATCCCGCTGATGTGAAACGCTGGGCTTCTGCGCTTCTGTCGTCGACTGACCCTTGAGCGTCAAGGGCCAACTTGACCGTGACCAATGGGCGACGATGGGTGCACCAATGCATGAACGCCCGCATCTGGTCGTGGGCTTCCTCTTCCATGAGGCCGGTCTGGGTTGGTATGCCAGCGGCTTCGAGCACTCGACACCCATCGCCCCTGACCGTTGGGTTTGGGTCGTGGTGAGCGATGATGACTTTGCTCACACCCGCCCACATCAGGGCTTCTGTGCATGGCGGTGTTCTGCCGAAGTGATTGCACGGTTCCAGCGTGACATAAGCGGTGGACCCGTTGGGTGAATGCCCTTTTTCTTCAGCGTCGTGAATGGCCATCTGTTCAGCGTGCAAGCCGCCGAGATGGTCGTGCCAACCTTCAGCGATGACCTCGCCGTCTTTGACCAGCACGCAGCCGACCAGCGGGTTGGGGCTGACCTTTCCGCGACCTCGCTCAGCAACCAACAGGGCATGTTCCATGAACATGCGGTCTGCATCGCTCCAATCCTCTGCCACACTCAACCGAGGAACCTCTTGTTCATGACTGCTTGCATGCCGTCCATGGGCAAAAAAGAGGTTAAATCCAGCAAAATATTCAGATTGGCTCATATATTATTCATTATGCATAATTGCAAAAACCGCTTGATGGAGAAGGATTGAAGCGCTTCAGTCCCCTGAGCGGTGCATGGGCAGCGATCCTCAGGAGGGCCTTTTGGAACCGATGGAGTTTGAGCATGACCCTTCAAGTCGCAAAAAGAAGGGCGCTCATCGACCTGTGTTTGCTGATGTTTTCCAACACGAAGGGGAAAGCGTGGACCTTCCCAAAAAAGTCCATCTGTTGGTCAACCCCTTTTCTGGGAAGAAGAAAGGCCGTGCTGTCGCCCAGCGCGTGATTGAATTGGTTAAGGAGGCCGGCGTTGAGATTCAGAGTTCCTATTCGGCTTACAGCGGTCATTTGGTGACCATGGCCTCTGCCCTTGTGGTTGGAAAGAACGAGGTTATTGCTGTTGTAGGTGGGGATGGTTCACTTTCCGAAGCGATCACCGGACGAATGCTCCTTGGGAAGAAGGGCAAGGAGACCTTTGCTATCATCCCAGCAGGTACGGGCAATTCCCATGCCCATGACCTGAAACTCTCCTCGGTTGAGCAGGCGGTTGAAGCCATGCTTCGGGGTCGCCGTCATGCCCTTGACCTTGCGAGGGTCGAGTTGACTGAAGGGCTGCCTGGGGCCACCGGAGAGCCCATGGTTCGCTACAGCCACAACCTTGTCACCTGGGGATTGGGCGTTGATTCGACGATTCAAGCCGAGAAGATGCGATGGATGGGGCCGATTCGCTATGATGTTGGGATTTTGTTGGCCATCATGGCCAACCGCCGTCGTACGGCCACCCTTACCCTCGACGACCGCTACACGACCGACGATTTCACACTCTTCCTGGTTCAAAACACACAGACAGGGGGCTCGATGCTCCCCCTCGCTCCCGGTGCGAGCACGGACGATGGACTGATGGATATCGGGATTTTGAAGAAAATGGGCCGGCGCGACGTGCTCAAGGCCTTTGGTATGCTCAAGAAAGAAGGACGTCACGTGTTTCATCCAAGGGTGGACTACCACCGATTCACCTCATTGCGAATTGACACCGAAGAGCCAACCGCCATCAACATCGACGGTGAGAACATCGGTTCAACACCGTTGAGCATGACGGTGCTCAAACACGCAGCCTATCTCATGACGCCAAATTAGAACGAGAAATCAGAGAAATCCTCGTCCTCATCATACTGTTGAGCAGGCGGAGCACGCTCTTCTTCAGGTTCGGGAGCGGACTTCTTCACGGCCTTTCGGCGTCGAACCTTGGGCTTGCTGGGCGCTTCTGCAGGTTGCTCGGACCGTGTCTGCGTTGGCGGTGCACTTCGGCGCTGCTGCGAGAACGAAGCAGGAAGGGATGACGTTGTGGCCGTCTCTTGGTGGGCGCTCATCCGGTCCATTTCCTCAGCGGCCTCGGTTGCCACCACGGAACTCTTTCGTCCGGTTGGCGCAGAGCGGCCAGGCCCACTCGTGGAGGTGGATGCAAGAACACTGTCGAGGTCGAAACCGCCCAAGGCGCCTTCGTCCTTCTTGGACGATTTTTCAGGAGGTTTCTCCTTCTTTTTCTCTTTTTCAGCTTGGCGACGTTCCTTTTCAGCACGGCGTTGGCGTTCCTCTGGTGATTCCATTCCTGCCTTTTTGGCTGCCTTTGCGTCGGTTTTGACGCTGGCAGCTTTCTTCATGCCTTCTTCGCCAATGAGGATGCGCATAGAGCGTCCGGCAGATTTCATGATCATGCCTTTGGAGACGATGAAGAGACCAACTGAACCACCGATGCCTCCAACGAGGAAGAACATGATGAAGCCTCCACGGCCCAGGAAGGGTACATCGCCCTGAACCCATTCGTCGTCCGCCTCACCGTTGGCTGAAACGGTGGCTTCCTCAAGGGTGATACCGGTGACGAGCACGTAGAGGTCCTCTCTGTTGGTGTTTGATTCAACTTTAAGGGAACACTCGTTGGTGGCGCCATGCCAAGATTTCAATTCACCTACGGCGTTGGAACCGGCCCCTTCGGTGGCGACCATGTAGCCGTGAATGGAAACGGGTTGGTGCCATTCGTTGAGGGAGGTCAGTCCGTAGAGCACGTCTTCTGTGGTGGGAATGAGCCCGAGAACGAACCACTTGGTGTCTGCTTCCGAGTCCAATTGTTCGAGATTCACCGAACCTGAGCCTGTTTTTGGATAGAGCGGGTCCGACCAATCCTTGAGGTCGATACGCGCTCCATCACCATCGACCACGGCGGCGGCGTCGCTGAACGACATGGATTGGATGGCGACAGCCGTGGTCACACCAAACGCAAGTCCACGTGTGCTCTGTTGGTTATGGCTGTCGTAAAATGCGCTGGCGGCGAGGTAGCCCGTGAAGGAAATGGCCGTTCCGTTGCCTTGTTGCAAATCCCCACCGGCGGTTCCGGGAATACATCCAACTGGAATCACGCTGTTGCTGGTTGAACCGCCCGACAGGCTGCTTTTCACGGTCGTTTCTTCCATGGAGAAATTCACCTGAACCGCTCCTGAACCGCTTCCCCAATCAGCGGTTGAGGGTCCGAGACAGCCTGCGAGAAGCATGCTGGCGATGAGACAGATGGCGAATGTACCCCTGCGCATGCTCCCTTGAGGGAGGGCGGAGTTTGAGAAGTCTTCCCTGAATCTTCTCGGAAGTGGAGTGGCGCAGTCGGAGAGATTTGAACTCCCGAGTCACGGGGACACCGGATTTCAAATCCGGCGCAATACCAGGCTATGCGACGACTGCTTTGCTTCACCGTGAGTGGCGCCGCTTTTTCTTCTTTCGCCCCTACTCGTTGTCCACTTTGCTTCGGCGCACGCCTGCGAGAGCGAAGGCAGCAAGCAGTGCGGAGAGGGTCATAGCAAAGGGCAGTGCAGGAATCAGTCCTGCCTCGTAGCCACCCAATTGTTCCTTCTCAAGGAGTTCCCTCACGTCGGCGGTGAAGTCTTCCACGCGCCAGGCATCACCGGTCCAAGCCACCGTGGGCTCAAGGTCTGCATTGAGGATGTAGGTGATGGTCGAATGGCCGACATTGTATTCTTCAGTGGTTTCGGGCACACAAGACAATTTGTCATCTTCATCCCAGGTGTAGCCGCTGTCGCACATGCAATGCTTGGAGGCGCCGCTCCCCATTTCCCAGCCGTGGCCGTTGCAGACCGTTTCATCAGAGGCATCGCTGATTGGAGCAGGGATGGCTGAAGGGTCGGTGTAATTTGGTGCCCAAGCGATGTGGGTGGGCTCAAGAAGATCATCTTGGCCAACATTGGAGTAGTTCCATGCTTCACTGGTCTCGTTCCAAGCATACAATGTCCAATACCATTCCCAATCGGGTGGAGATGTTTGATTGTTGATATCGGTCATGAGATGTCCCCAAGAACCGAGTTCATTCGTGGTGTTCATGCCTGCACCGATGAGCGCACCTTGCGTGATGTGGTATCCTGTAAATTGCTCAATGTTGACCACTTCGGTGGAATGATTGGAATATTGGACGGTTACGCTCGAAGCCATGTCAACATCGGGTTGAGGAAGGAGTGAACGGTTGGTATCGGAACGCATCCAAGCGAGGTGCGGTATATCCAGCGCATCAACATCGTTCATGCCAACGCCAGAAACTTCCCATGCTTCCGACGTGGTGTTCCACAGGTTCAATTGCCAATACCATGCCCAATCATCGGGAGATTCCGTCCCGTTGATACCGATGATCATGCCTCCAGAGGAATTCAAGCTCCAACCTGCTTGCTCGGCAGCGAAGGCAGTGGCGTCCCAACCATCGTACTGGAACATGTGTTGACTGCTGTTGTTCTTTGTGTCAACAAGCGTGACGGAGGCTTCACCTGGCTGGTAATCCATCACGTGCATGTCGATGACGCTCTGTTCAACCACCACGGCAAACATGTCCCATACCGGCTTCAATTCCTCGACCGTCCCAGTGAGGTGAGGCCACGAGGCTCCCATGCGTTCGCTGTACTCCTTGAGCGCTTCCGGTGTATCGTATTCCGGGTCGACGGTGATGGAGACAAAGGTCACATCCTTGCGTTCATCCTCGTTCAACTCCGCTTCCACGGCGCTCAAACTTTGCGTCAACACCGGACAAACATCGGGGCATCGGGTGAAGATGAAGGAGACGACGACCACCCCTTCTGTATCGATCCCAAAGGTGTAGTTCTCACCGCTTTGGTCGGTAAGGGTGAACGAATCCACGGATCCGCGCGCCAGTTGTTTGCCCATGTAGGCCGAGGCAGGAGCGAGAAGCAGGACGGCCAGTAGCAAGGCCAGCGGCACCTTTCTCCCTTTTTGCAAGGCTATCGCCTCAGCGTTGGCTGGCGAATTCCCAGTTGGGGGTGCACCAGTCCGGCAGGGCTTGGACAGACCCGGGGTTGGAAAGGCCAATGCCCCAGAGCATCAACAGCACAAAGAGCACGGGGAACAGCGCTGTTCGGGTGTAGATGCGAGGGTCGCCCTTCAGGTGCATAAAGTAGGCAGCGATGCCGTAGCCTTTGATGACACCAACGCCAATCAAGATGGCCCAAACGGCATAGAGCGTAATCTCAATGTCCGTACCGGGGATTTTCTCAAAGAAAACGGCGGCGACTTCGAACAACGTGAAGAACATCAAGATGATGAAGTTCCAAAAGTAAATGTCGTAGCCTCCAGGCAATTTTTCAACAATCGATTCAAAGATTCCAGATGTTTCGTGTTCTCCCATAATCTCACCTCAATACAGATAGAAGGCTGGGAAGATGACCACCCAAGCCAAGTCGACAAAGTGCCAGTACAGACCGAAATACTCGATGCCTTGGCCGTTCTTTTCGTCGTAGCCGACCGTGTCGGCCTTGAAAATCAAGTACAGCATCACGAGCAAGCCGATGAAGACGTGCAGACCGTGAGCGCCGGTCGAGATGTAGAAGATGGAACCTGCTTGGGTGCCGATGGTGAAGCCTTCAGCGACGAGGTGGCTCCACTCAATGAGCTTCAACACGATAAACATCGAACCCAAGAGGAAGGTGGCGATGAGGTAGTTTCGAACCGCACTCTTCTGGTCGGGCAAGAGTTTGCCCATGAAGCCGGACGGGGCTTCCCAGTCCTTGGCCTTGGCCGTCTTGAGTGCCAACACGATGGTGTAGGACGAGATGATGAGGGCAAAGGTGTTGATGGCGCCCGGCAGGAGGGTCATGAAGTCGCCCTGGCCACCAAGGCCATCGAGCATGGCGCCGTTGGGTCGGAGGAAATCCGAAGCCGTGAGCATGTTGACCTCCTCACAGTTTCCAGCGTTGACTTGCCATCCCGTACACCATTCGGTGCGCATACGGAGGTAGGACGAGAAGAAGGTGGCGAAGACCATCACTTCGGACATGATGAAGACCCAAAGTCCAGCCTTGCGGATGTGCTGACCTTCGAAGGGGTCGGACGTAGCGATTTGCTCGTGGTTGCCAATGAAGGGGAGGTCTTCTCGCCACCAGTTGGCAACACCTGCGGTCACGATGACCAAACCGAGCATGCTCAAACCGAGGTCGCCGAGGTTGGCCTCAACGCCGGAGAGCATGTTGCCCAGTGCACCTTGGAAGGAAGGGAAACCCATCAGGAAGAGCATGATACCCAACGAGAAAATGATGGGAGAGCCCGAGCCGTGGTGTTCGTGGTCATCGCCACCATAACCATGGTCATCGTGGCCTGCGTCATCCGGATAGATGGAATTGAGGAATCCACCCAAGCCGATGAACGCAGCGTACGTGAGGCACATCAGCAAGATGGTGATGCCCGCGGTTCGCCAAGTGAGGTAGGAAAGGTGGGCTTCGATTTCATGGTGGTGTGCCTCTTCCTTGGCTTCTTTGAGGGCCTTGATTTCGGATTCGCTGGCGTTGGCTGCTTTCGCATCCTCGTAGGCGTACTTTGCATCTTCATACTCGTGAATGGCGTCTTCGTAAGCGTGATGCTTGACGTTGGCGACACCAACGCCCATGGTGGCGAAGGCGAGTACACCGATGGCGAGGAACACGCCACCGATCAACACGGCGCGCATCCAGATGCTGTTCTCAACGTGGGCTTCTCCACCGCTCATTCTTCTCCCTCCAGTTGGCCGACGGCCATTCCTTTCGGCTCGGCTTTGACCAATCGGTCCATCAGCGAAGGCTCGTCCTTGTGATGACCGTGTTCAATGTTCATGTCACCCTGTGTGGGGATGTCGTGGAAGGAAGGCGTTGGTGGAGGCGAGGTCGTGGACCACTCAAGGGACCAACCGCCCCACGGGTCCTTGCCCACGGGTTCTCCGCGTCGAGCGGAGTAGATGATGTTCCACACCAGCAAGAGTTGGCTGATACCGAAGATGAAGGCGAAGGTTGAGACCGCCATGTTGTATTCAGCAAAGCCGGATTCGATGGTGTAGGTGTGGGTGCGTCGGGGCATGCCCATGATGCCCAAGGCGTGCATGGGCCAGAAGGCAGCGTTGTAGGAAGCAAAGCCGATGAGGAAGTGCCACAGACCGAGGGTTTCGTTGAGCTTGCGTCCAGTCGCCTTGGGGTACCAGTAGTACACCGCAGAGAAGAGGGCGAAGACCGTACCGCCGATGAACACGTAGTGGAAGTGAGCAACGACGAAGTAAGAGTCGTGGAAGTGGATATCAAGGCCAGCGACGGGGAAGAACATACCCGAAATACCGCCCAGCGTGAAGGTCACGAGGAAGCCAAGAGACCACAGCGTGTGGGTCTTCATGACCAATGAACCACCCCAAAGGGTGGCCAGCCAGTTGAAGATTTTCGCACCGGTCGGGATGGCGACGAGCATGGTGGTGATCATGAACGCAGCACGCCAGAACGGGTCCATACCCGAAGTGAGCATGTGGTGCCCCCAAACGATGAAGCCGACGATACCGATGCCGGCCATGGCGAAGACCATCGATTTGTAGCCGAAGATGGAACGGCGAGCCGAGGTTGCTAGAACTTCGGAGACGATGCCGAAAGCGGGCACGATAACGACGTACACTTCGGGGTGGCCGAAGAACCAGAACAGGTGCTGGAAGAGCAACGGGTCGCCACCGGCCACGAAGAATTGCGTACCGATGGTGTGGTCAAACAAGAGGAAGGCCACGCCGATGATAAGGGCAGGCAGGGACATGAACAGCATGAACACGCTGATGAAGACCGACCAGGTGAACAAGGGCATCTTCATCCAGGACACGCCGGGGGCACGCATGGTGAACACCGTGGTGATGAAGTTCACACCACCAAGCGTCGAGGAAGCACCGAGCATGAGCATGCCCGAGATGAACGCTGTGGTTCCCGGGTTCGAACCGTAATCGGCCAAGGTTGAGCCGAGGTTGGCCTCGTTCAGCGAGGAATAAGGCGGGTACATGACCCAGGTGATGTCAGCACCTTCGCCGGACCAAATACCGGTGAAGATGAGCGGTGCGGAGAACACGAGGAGCCACAAGCCCATGGCGTTGATGCGGGGGAAAGCCAAGTCCTTGGCACCGATTTGGAGCGGCAAAACATAGTTCATGAAACCGGCGATCATCGGCATGGCGGCCAAGAAAATCATGGTCGTTCCGTGCAGCGTGAAGAAGGAGTTGTACTCATCGTAGGTGAGGAAATCGTTCTCCGGCAAGGCCAACTGAACACGGAAGAGCAGAGCTAGAAGTCCACCGACGAGGAAGAAGAAGAAACCGAACAGGAAGTACATGATACCGACTTCTTTGTGGTCGGTGGTGGTTAACCAAGGCTTGAGGAAGCCCCAGAAGCGCTCCATGGTGAAGGTCTCTGGGGAGCGTCGGTAAAACACCCAGAGGATGCCCATGAAGATGAGTCCTGCAGCGAGTCCAATCGATGTGAGGAAGATGACCAGAGCGCTGGCGCTTGGGGCGACGGCTCCGGCGTTGATGCCAGCAATGGAGGCGGTGGCGACGTTCCAGTGGTCGCCGCCAGCACCGTTTCCACCGTTCACGGCGTTACCGTATATGGTCATCTCAACATTGAGGTCGTCTGCGGCAGGGGCCGTCCATTCAAAAGTCCAGGAACGGAGGGTGTTGGCTTCGTCTGTGTGGGTGAGTCCACCGTCCATCATTTGGCTGTGGGATTCGGGGACGGCGGTGATGTCGCCATGTGAG
>JAYYBT010000044.1:0-13258 GCA_036162675.1 Thermoplasmatota archaeon | reverse complement strand
CGCTGAATCATCTCAGGTTCGCGTTCGCTACCCATGTTGACTTGGCTGGAAACACCGATGCCGCCCCTGGGCAGCGTTTCATCAGCATGGCCGACGAGCACTTTGTTGTTGGACTCAGGGCCTGCGTGGCGGGTGGAGACGGAGTAATGCACGACCATCCCTGTCGAGGTGCCCTCACACAGATGAGCGTACCTGCTCACCACGCCCTTTTGGGCGACGATGGCGTTCACACCAGCGTCGATAAGGGATTGAATCAAGCCTTCCAAATCTTCGAGCCCGGGATTGGGATAATCCGATGCCCCATGGTCGATGGGGATCCACACACCTCGTCCGTTCGGCAGCAGCGTTGCCAGACGTTGGGCTTTGTCCATGCTCTGCCGAGGTTGCCGCCTTCATCAAAGGTTTGTATGCAGAAGGCGGCCTCTAGAGTTGGTCGCCAGCCCACTTCAACACCACGGCTTCTGCAGTTTGGAGGTGCTCTTGGTACGTTGAGCGTGCGATACCCAAGATGTCCGCAAGAGCTTGGATGGTGATGGATTTCGGTTCGTTGTAGTAGCCGTGCTTGATGGCCAGACTGTAGCATTCATGCTGCCGTTGGGTCAACACATCAACCAGTGAGTTGCCCTCTTCACGGATGTCCCTGACCCGAATGTCCGCAGGGGGAAGGAAGACCTTGCTCAACTTGACAAAGGAGGAAATGGCTTGGGGTATGCCTCGGAAGGTCAGGGTCAAGGTTCCGTTTTCAAATTCGGTTGGGAGCATGATGTAGATGTTTTCTGTGGTGGAAGCCAAGCACACCAAGGCGTGAGTGTTCCAGATGACGAGCGCACCCCCCTCCCGTTCGTTGACCTCCTGTTCGACGGTGATGTACGGAATCGCTTCAAGGTCCTTGACCGATTTTCCTTCTTTGAAGACAGGGAGGATAATCTGTCGAACCCCTTCAGGCGTGATGAGAAGGTTGCCAAGAAACGAAAGGCGTTGAACAACATCACCAAGAAGCGCAAGGTCGGTGTTTGCGAGGGCCTCTCTGTCCCACGATACGGAGACCTCTCTCATATTCCTGCCGAAGTTCGCCCCCTTGTTAGGCTCTTTGGTGATGATGAACGGGGAAGAATGCTCAACGCATGTTTCAAGAGGTAGTTGGTTATGGATGAATCCATGGAATTGGCCGATTATGTTCTCACCATCGCCCTCGGGGGAGCCTTCCTTCTCGGCCTGATGTTCATCGTCATGCGCCGAGAAGCGCAAGTTAATCTTCAAAGTGGGATGAGTGCAGAGGGCTTGTTGCAACAGCAATCCGGAATGGGCTTTGGCAAGGCGAAGAAGAACCTTGACCGTAAGTTGGCCACCATTCAAGACCTCCTTCGGGAGCAAAACCAAGGCGACCGCCAACTCGCAGAGGAGCGGTTTAACCGCCGCCGGCAAGAACAAGCCAGTGCCGAGGAAGAGGCTCGCCGTCAGCGTGAATTGTTGGAGGAGCAGCGCCAGTCTGAACTTGAAGAGGCTCGCCGCCGCGAGGAGGAAGAAGCTGCCCGAAGAGCTGCTGAGCGTGATGAGGAAGAGGCTCGCCTTGCGGCGGAGCAAGAAGCAGCCCGTCAATCCGATTTGGCTGCCGCTGAGGAAGAACGCCTCGCCGAAATAGAAGCCGCTCGGCAGCAAGAAATGCTGGAATCCAGAGAAGCGGCTCAACGCGCCATGTCCGAACTTCGCGCACGCTTGGAGCGTGAAGGGGCCCAATCTTCGGACGTACAGATTTCATTGATGTGGAACAACTACAACGACCTGGATTTGCATGTTGTCTGTCCATCCGGAGAGCGCATCCACGGTGGCAACAAGAAATCCGGTTGCGGCGGTGAACTCGACGTCGACGCGAACGTGCGAGCAGAGACTCGCAAGCCGGTCGAAAACGTGTTCTGGGAAGAAGGAAAGGCACCCGCAGGTCGCTATCAGGTGTACGTTCACTACTACAAGAAGCACAAAAAGCGACGCAGCAAAGACCCCACCAAGTTCCAGGTCATCATCAACGAAGGCGGCGACCCACGAGAATACAACGGCGAACTTTCGATGGGCGACCCCATCATGCTGGTTGCAGAATTCAACCTTCCATCTCCCGAAGAGCGAGCCGCTCGTCGAGCAGCCTTGGAGGAGGAACTCCGCGCTGCCGGCATGGATGTTCCGGAGGCCGCAGCGGCCATTTCGGAAGTTGAGGAAACCCGTCAAGCCGAGATGGAGGCTGCTGAAGCAGAGCGTCTGGCTGAAATTGAAGCGGCCCGAGAGCAGGAGGTTCTCGAGGCGAAGGAGGCTGCTCAACGCGCGATGTCCGAACTTCAAGCACGTTTGGAGCGAGAAGGCGCCCAGTCCTCAGATGTCCAGATTTCTTTGATGTGGAACAACTACAACGACTTGGATTTGCATGTTGTCTGTCCATCCGGTGAACGCATCCACGGGGGCAACAAGAAATCCGCTTGCGGCGGTGAACTCGACGTTGACGCCAACGTGCGAGCAGAGACTCGCAAACCGGTTGAAAACGTGTTCTGGGAAGAAGGAAAAGCCCCCGCCGGAAACTATCAGGTCTATGTTCACCACTACAAAAAGCATCAGAAGCGCAAGAGCAAGGACCCCACCAAGTTCCAAGTCATCGTCACGCCAGGCGGCGAGCCTTTGGAGTACAGTGGCGAACTCTCAAGCGGGGACCCCATCATGCTGGTCGCCGAATTCAACCTGCCCTCTCCTGAAGAGCGCGAGGCACGAAAGCGTGAGCTTGAAGCTGAAATTGAAGCAGCATCGAGAGCGTTTAACGACCAAAGCACCGAAGAAAAGGTTGAGGCTTCTGCAGACGCCGATTCGTTGCTGGAGACGTTGGAGGATGAGGTTGAGCCTGAGATGAACGTGGGCGAGGATGTCGAAGTTCAGGACGATTCGTCGGATGAACTTCCAAGTGCACCGGACCTGGATGCCCTCAGCGAGGACTGAGTTCACGAAATAATTTCATCGAGGCGGTCCGCTTCCAACGCCTTGCGGATGGACCGAGCGATTCGTCGGCCGGTGGACATGAACGGTTCGTTGATGTCTGAGTACGGGGAGCCTCCGATAAACGGGTTTGAACCTGCGACGATTCGGGCGCTGATTTCAAAGACCTTGAACTCCAATTTGTCCGTGACGATGGTCTCCAGGCAAAATGGACCGAGCATGCCACGAGAGCCGTCCTCAAGGTTGTAGGAGGCGGCAACGGTGCCCTCGGCCATTTCAAAAGCACGGGGCAGAAGGGATTCTCGAATCACCACCGGTTGGTTTCCGGTTACAACAAAGGAGGGTTCAAGCGCCATTTCACGGAGGTCTCGGAGCGAACCGAGTTTGTAGAATTCATCGACATTGCTCTCGTCCCTTCGGTCCATGGAAAGGAGTTCCAATCGACCCAGGTTCTTGCCTGCATGAGCTCCTCGCCCCTGGACTTGGAAGCCGTCCTCGGCTGTGGGGTCAAAGAAGAAGTGGAGGTAGTAGCGGCAACCCAAGACGTATTCTTGGATGGTGAATTCTTCCTCAATGTCGACGTTGCGTCGGAAATCACGGTAGTCTCTTGCGATAAAGTAGCCACGACCACCTTTGGCTCCTGCATACTTCACGATCACAGGGCCGTCGATGTTGTGCGGGTCTTCCACCACCTTGGGCATGGTGCATCCACCGTCTTCGAGCCATTGGCGTTGCAGGGCTCGACTGCTTTCCCAGTGCAGAATGTTTCTGTTGCCAAAGGTGGGAACCTCAAGATTCCTGAAATTATTGGCGCCCAAATACTCGACCAGGGAACCATGGGGGACGATGATGACGTTCTTTTCACGGAACCAATCAGCATAATCCAACATCTCACGGTAATCGTCCAGCATCAACCACTCGTCAGGGTCTGCACCGGGGAAGGCCTTGTAGAATCGTCGGCGGTTCTCGCCCACGGCGATGCCCAGCGTTCGGAAGCCTTCCTGACGAGCTCCGTGAAGGATTTGGAGCGAAGAGTGTGAGGCTACAACGCCTACGGTGATGGCGTCTTTGTCGTAGCCCTGAAGCCATTCCTGCACCGTGGAGAGAGGTACGCCCATATGGAGGGGTTTCGTAATCGCTCTATGAGTATTATGTCAGGGAAGAATGTAGAAACCCACTCACGGGCACCTTGGATACTCACCGGCTTAGATGGAACCAAACGGGCTATTCCCAATGAAGTGAAGGTTTCATGGAGTTGTTGCGTTTGGTATGTTCATGGCCACCGATGGACCCGCCTCACGAATCACCTACGGGGGCTATCTTCGCTTGGAGGACCTCTTGGCACTTCAAGACGGACCAGAGGGGTATACGCCTCTTCCCTCGAACGACGAATTGCATTTCATCATCGTCCACCAAACGTTTGAATTGTGGTTCAAATTGATTTTGCGTGAACTCAAAGAAGCCCGTCAACTGATGAACCAAGAACGCATTGAGGAAGCCTCCATCCCCCAAGTTGTCCATCACTTGGAGCGTGTTAGCGAAATTTTCCGCTTGCTCGCAGACCAGTGGAAGGTGATGGAAACGCTCTCACCGCAAGACTTCTTGGCCTTCAGGGACCGTTTGGGAACGTCCTCAGGTTTTGAGTCATGGCAAATGCGTGAGCTCGAGGTCTTGCTGGGCTTGGAAAACGAGCAGCGAGTCGGCGGCATGGACCCGTTGAACCACATGAAGCAACTTGCCCAGCAGGGGAAGGTTCCCGCACAAGCACTGGCTGATTTTGAGGCCACCGTGGCCGAACCCTCTCTCAACGATGTTCTCAACGCATGGTTGGCGAGAACGCCCATTCACGGGTCTTCACCCGGGTCCGAAGGCGACGCATCGGTGGTGCGTTCCTACATTGATGACCATCTCAACGCCATGCGAGCGCACGGCGAGCAAGTGATTCAACACATGGTGGCGATTGGGCACGGTGAGGAAAGCACCATCCGTCCCCGCATTGAAGCCGGCGTCATGGGTGCAGAACACTTTCTTCTCAACGATGGCGAGCCGGTTCGTAGCCGAGCAGGGCTTCTGTTTATAGAATCGTACCGGGAACTTCCTCTGCTCTCATGGCCTCGGAGATTGGTTGACAGTTTTGTTGAATTGGAACAGGCCATGTTGCTCTTCAGAACCCATCATGCTCGGATGGTTGAGCGGATGATCGGTCGTCGAATGGGCACTGGCGGCTCAAGCGGTGTTGATTATCTGGACGCCACCACGAAATACCGCGTCTTCGTGGATTTGTGGGCGGTGCGCACCTTGTTGGTCAAACGAGATGCGTTGCCGACATTGAACGATGCCGAATTTTACGGCTTCAGTACGGACTTGACTCACTCGTGAGGGTCAATGTCGATGGGAATCAGGTGGTTCTCGTACTCGTAGAGAGCGATCTTCAACGGGTCAAGAACGAAACGAATGCTGGCCTCTTCAAGGCCGTAGAGTGAAACGAGTTCTTCCTTGAATTGGTCTCGGAGGACTTCTTCGGTGGCGTAAAGTGGGGCGCCCATTCCGATTTGGAGTGCACGAGCACCAATGATTCGAGCGCGTTCAAAGCGGGTGTGTTGGCGTGCGGGCTTGACCATGGACAATCAACTGCGAGAGATTCGCATACCGCCGACATGGCAACTCTTTTTGAACCTAACTCACTCTTCTTCGTCGTTCATTGAGACCTTTTGTTCCCTGCTGCCCGTCATGAGTTCACGATGAATAACAAAAGCCGGTGCCAAGGATAACACCAACACCATACCCACGACCAGAGCGAAATCCCGGTCAAACATCGTGCTGATGGGCGTGGTTGCAACCTCTTGCCCGTCGCTGACATCCACGAGGCCCGTGGGGGCCAACGAGGCCACGGTCAAGTTTCGTCGCCCGGGTTGTTCCAAGAGGACCACGAACGAGGAGTTCTCGCGAATTTGCTCCTCGTCCAATGCCAGTGAACCTTCGGTGGCGTTGACGGCCACATGCTCGTAAGCCACGGAGGGGTGAATCTTTCCAGATGTTTGGTGGGCGGTGGGTGCGAGCACCCACACGGAAACGATTCCTGTGTTCGATGCGTTCCAAACCAAGGTGCTGTTTTCCAGACGAAGGGATTCCAACCCCGACCATGTCGGTGTTTCATTTTCCATCACATTGGACAGGTCCAGCGCTTGGCGACTTCCGGTGAGCAGGTGTTTCCCGTCGACCACGATGGAGGGGTAGAAGAGGAGTCTGAAATCCTGGTCATACTTGAGTTTTGAACCGGGCAAATACGTCGCGTCTTGTGGTGAAGAGTGATGCTGAAGAACCACAGCTTCATCACTGCTCACATTGCTTAATTGTTCACCCACTTGCACGCATGGCTCGCACCAATCGGCGCTGAAGTATTCGATGAGGTGAGGGGGTTGTGTTGGTTCACACGAGCCGTTTTCCAAACATTCCAGTGAGAACACACGAACATCGAGCAATGCCCCCTCCTCGGTGCTTGTGCTGGCTTGGACCCCAGTCGCAACGCCTGTGCTGAGAACCAAAACAACCAGCACGATAGCCGGCCATGATGGGGAAGCCATGCACGGGGGTGGAGGCATTTGTTCAAAAGGGGTCTGCTCTCACCCCGAACCATGGAACCTCCGTGGTGGCGCCGTCCATCCACCCTTCCGTTGATGCTGGCCGTGCTGGCTTTGCTCATCGTCATCGTCGGTGGTTCGATTCGAATCAACGACGCTGGTGAATCCTGCCCCGAATGGCCAACATGCTTCGGAACCTGGCATTTTGCGGTTTCCGAAGCCGAGCAAGCAGCCTACTGGGAGGCCAACCCCGACCAAATCGACTCTCGTGGAGAGGACCATCGCTACACGGTGTTCCAAATCTTTGTTGAGTGGTTCCACCGAATGCTGGTCGGCGTCATCGCCATCCCCATCGTCCTCAACGTCTTCATGGCACGCAAACAGCGGGAACACTACGGGACGCCCGTGGAACGGGCAGCCCAATTTTCTGCCGTCCTCCTCCTCGTTCAAGCAACAGCAGGCTACATCACGGTTCGGTACGATAACGCGGATTGGACGGTCGCTCTGCACCTTTCTCTTGCGTGCATCTTCACGGCCGGTCTGATCTGGCAATACATGTCAATGAGAATAACCGAAGGGGCTTCGTGGACCTTTCTTCAAGCCCCACCGTCCTTTGTTGACCTCCATTCAAAACGTATTCACTCCATGACCGCGGCCGTCGGTTTACTCTTGGTGCTCGGTGCGTGGGTCTCCTCCTCGGCAGGAGGGCAGTACAACCAAAGTTGCTCGGTTGGCTTCCCCAACGGTTGGCCAAAGTGTCAGGGCTCCATTCTTCCTTCGCTGGACGGACCGGGCGTCTTCATTCAGATGATTCACCGATTTGGAGCCCTGTTGGTGGGCCTTGTGTTGGTGCTCGGTGTGAGCAACCTGCGCATGTCGGCCGAGCAAACGCCAGGCAGTGCTGAGCTCGTCCGTTTTGCGGAAATCACCACCGGTGTCTGGCTTCTCAACGTGATGGTGGGCGGCTCCTACATCGTGTTTGCAAAGGTTGGAGATTTCCCCGAATGGCTTTCCCTCCTCCACTTGGTGGTGGGTGTAGCGGCGTTTCTTTCCGCCGTCGTCCTGATGTTTGCCATGCGCTTTAGTCGAGCGCAACCCAAGGCGGCCAAAGGTTTCGGTGAGGCCGAATGAGCGCCCTGGCCGACGCTTCTGCCTCCCAGCACCCGGGGATGTTCAAGGTCATGATGCAACTCATGAAGTTGCGCGTCATCGTGTTGTTGCAAATCACGGCCATCTGTGCGATTTTGGTTCACGATACGTTCGCACGCTACGGTGTGATGGACGTGGAACGAACATGGACCGATACCTCTGTCGCGATGCTCATTACGGTGGTCGGTGGCACCCTTTCTGCTGGAGGTTCAAATTCCATCAACATGTGGTACGACGCCGACATTGACCCTCACATGCGTCGGACGATGAACCGACCCGTGCCGTTGGGCCACGCAACCCCTCGATTTGCACTGGTGTTTGGCTCCTTCATCGCCGTCGTTGGGTCAGCCCTCTTTTTGCTCATCAGCGTGAAAGCGGCCTTTTGGTCGGCCTTTTCCGTGTTGTTTTACGTCTTGGTGTATTCGATGTGGCTCAAGCGACGAACCCCTCAAAACATCGTTATCGGGGGGATTGCCGGTTCGACCCCACCGCTCATTGGGTGGGCCGTGGCGGCAGGAGATAGCATCGCTGGCTCGAACATGTTGGATTTGGGTTCTCCCGTTCCCTGGATGCTCTTCTTCCTCATCTTCCTATGGACGCCTCCTCACTTTTGGGCTCTTGCACTCTACCGTTCGGGAGAATACGGGAAGGTCAACATCCCCATGATGAACGAAGTGAAAGGTGCTCAACACACGATATTCCAATCCAAAATTTACTGCGTCTTGCTCTTTCTTTTGGGCTCTGTGCCCTGCTTTTGGCCAGAATCGGGCTTACCGTTGCTGTGGGCGTTTGTCTCGGGTGGTTTGACCCTGTGGTACGCTGCCTCCGTTTGGGCCATTGACCCCGACGAACCCTTTGACGAGAACGGCCGGATGCCCAAAGCAGCGAAGTCCTTTTTCAGAAGCCTGTTCTACCTCGGTTGGATGTTCCTTTCCTTGGTCATCATTTCCTTCATTCCCCCCTCATGGCTCGGAATCTTGGGTCCGCTGTGAGACAAATCTGGTTGTGTTGTGAGCGCAGGCCCTCACCGTCATCTTCATGAGAAGGCCGAAGGTGGGCGGGTTGCGAGCGGCAGTCGCATAGCCTGGCCATTGCGCTGGATTGCTAATCCAGTGGTGTCTCACCTCGGGAGTTCGAATCTCCCCTGCCGCGCCAATCACTCAAAGAAGTCGTCAAATTCGTTCATTGCAGCCGCGCTGTTGCGCTTTCGTGCTTCGAGAACTCGCTTGAGGCGCTTTCGTCGCTTGAGCAGGAGCGGAAGGAGCAAGAAGTTGAGCACGATGGTGGCGAGCAGAACAAATCCAGCGGTTTGGAATTCAGATACCTGTGTCGCATCGTTCAGTTTTTGCAACCAAGGGATACCCAGCGGTGGTTCGGGGGGTTCAGGCTCGGGTGGAATGAGGTGCTGGTTGTACGACCACCAGTCGTCGTCGATGTGCACGCGCTCAATGTTCGGATTCTCTGCATTTGGATTTGGGTCGTAGTTGGCGGTCATCAACTCATTGCCCACGCTGTCGATCGGGGCGAAGATGTAGTAGTAGGTGCGGTAGGGTTGGATGCCGTTTCGCTCCAGACCCGTTTGAACCAGTGTTCCCGTCTGTCCGGGTACGCCTTCAAGGCCCTCAATCATCGGCTCGATGAATTTCAGGTCAACGTTGTTTGGTTGTGTTTCAACACGGTAGATGTTCCACGTCACGTTGCCCTGAACCTCATGGGAGGGCCACGTCCACGTCAGTTCAGCCGTGTAGCAGACCGACCAATCTTGTTGCTCTTCGAAACAATCCGAGTTGTTGGTGAACGCCCATGTGTGCGAGAGATCTTCCAAGGTAATCGATGGTGGAATGGCGTCGCCGCAGAGTTGACCTGCAACGCCGTTGACTCGGGTGATGTTGGCCACTTGGAGGTTCGGATTTCCTTCACGGTCGATGGGGATGATGGCGTAGGAAGCGCATATACCCGTTTCGAGGCGGTCCGGGTCAAGCCAGCTTTGGGAGGAGAGTGGAAGGGTGGCGACATGGCTTTCGAAGGTTAATTCCTCCCAAATGTTCTCGTTCACGCCGCTCGCTGTTTCAGGGAACACCGTGGTTCCCGAAATTCCTTGGATTTTGTACACATTCCAACCGCCCACATAGGGGTTGGTGATGTCGCCCTTTGGTGTCCAGTCAAGTTGGATCTGTCCGCCTTCAAGTTGGGTCCATTCCACGTTTTCAGCAGTTACATTGGTCGGTGGAAGTACGCCGATCAGCAAGATAACACCGTCCTTGGTCATGGAGATGTCCACCTCTTCGAAATCAGGTCCGAAGGTGTAACTGTTCACGCCGTCCAGGAATTCCCATGCCACGCTATCGGTGGAGGGAAGGTACCGAATGTCGAGGGTGGTCAAGTCGATGCTCTCTGGCAGGAGAGCGGTCAGATTGAGGGTCATGTCCAGGCTTCGCAACCCTTCGTCCTGAGCCGTGAGCGGTTGGACATCAACCGAGACCATCATGAGGGGCGAATCGCCTCCTCCAATGCCGTAGTTCTTCCCGAGGTGAGGCAGGAGGATGTTGTGTGTAAACGAGGCCTCTTCCTCCGTGATGGCGATGCCCGTGAAGTAAGGTTCCACCGTCAAGTCGATGGAGTTGAGGACATCAAATTCCACATAGGCGTATTCGGTTTCTCCCCACGGGTCAGTGACCTGCAGCGTGATGTTGTGGTGGCCAAGTCCGAAGGCTTCTCCTGTTCTGTTCAGGACTTGTCCATGGCCCCAGACATAGAAGCCTTCACGCCAAGTGTAGTTGAGCGGTTGGGAAGCGATGGCGTTGAAACGGCCCACCAGTTCCACATCATCGCTGGAGAGGAACACGTTGTTCTCAGAGTTGGTTTGGACGGAGGGGTTGATGGCGCCAACCTGGACATCGGCGTTGAGTGAATACAGGTTGTCACTCATGCGCACGTCTTCTCCGTTTTGGTAAATGGTGGGCAGTTGAACACGAATCAACCGATTGTTTCCCGTGGTGGTCATGTTGAAGGTGCAACTGGCCGTATCGCCGGGGTGCATGACGGCAATATCGCAACTGTCCTCGACTTCGAGCTCGTATTGCGTGTTGTACACTTGATAGGAGACCGTTATGTTCTCAACCGACATGTTACCGAGGTTTGCGAAGGTGGAAATCACGCGCTCATTTCCGTAATAGAATTGCGTGGATTGTGCGTTGTGGCTGGGGTAGACGTCCATCACCTTGATGTCAATGCTGTCGTTGAGGACGATTTCGAACGTGGCGAGGTTGTTGGACGGATTGAGGTCGGCATAGGGGTTGCCTGCGCTGCTAAAGAGTCCAAATTTCAGCATGTAGCGTCCTTCTTGACCGTAGTTGAAGGCGGGGAGGTTGATGTTGTAGGGGTCGTAGCCGCCCCAAGCAGGAAGGTTTTCGACCGTCTTGTAGGCTTCCTTGAGCATCATGGTTTCGTCTACATCCCAAAGTTGCCATCCGAAATCACCGGAAAAGGTGCACAAACCGCACAGGGTGGATTGTCCCTTCGCCTTGAAAACATAGTCCGTGTCGGTGTTGAGGACGCTCTCATCATCGTAAACAGCGAGGTTCGGTAGATGCTCGATGGGGTTATGGGTCGTATCGGCGATGACGTCGACGAAATCATTGGTCAAATTGATGGTGAACCGGTACTCGTCATCGGCGGGGACCTGGTCGTTCTGACTAAAGGTGTAGAGGATGGTGAAGATGCCCTCTGCACTTTGTCCTGGGACCCAGCTCTCGGATGAGACGACGCCCTCGGTCGTTTGTCCGGGTATGTTGCCCATGTTGAACTGCCCAGTTTCCTCGTAGACGGATTTGCAGGCTGACGATGTTACGTCGCCGTCGCAAGCGTACCACGTGAGGGTTCGAGCAGAACCGGATGGGCTGGCGTAATAATTTGTTACCTCGGCTTCGAAGTTGATGGTATCAAAGGAGGAAAACCAAGCATCAGGGGTTGGTGAGGCACTTCCCGAAATGCCAATTGAACCCGTTAGATTCGCACTGGACGTGGGGACGGTTGCGAGCACCCCCAGTGTGGAAAAAAGGAGCATAACCACGAACCCAAGACTGGTTCTGCGTTGGGTAATCTCGCGTTGCTTTCGCTCGGTCATCGTAACCTCCTTCCATCCGTGATTCAAAGACTCATCGCTTCCAACCGGCCTAAATCGCCCGTTTGATGCCACCCAGAGAAACGGCAACTGTGGGCCAGTTGGGCGAGTTGGGATGGTTTCATGCGGCAACCTCTTGAATTGCGCAGCCATGGTGAGGTCATGCGGCGAACCCTCTCCCATCGTGAGCGCGATGAAGGGGGCTTGACGGCCGTGATTGAATTTCTTTCAGCGTTCACGTTGTTCTTGATGATTCTCACCGCCTTTCTCTCGCTCGCTCAACTGCAAATGGGTTCCAATGACCCGAACGTCGACCGACTTGATCGAGCTGCTTCCTTGGGCCTTGACAGGCTCACGTCGGGAGAGGGCTGGTTCGTTCCCGATGCCGATGGTTTGGATTACGCCAACGCCACCGCCGATTGGCACTTGGCGGCGGCAGATGCTTTGCACGAGGGACGGGTTCAGCCAGGGCTGGTGTTGAATCAGCGTTTGGATATGGACCGGGTTGAGGCGCTTCACAATGTCACTGAAGACGGCATGGCAGCCGGACTTGGCCTCGACGGCGACATGAGCCTCCATTTGACCATCATGGTCGCGGAAAGCACGCAAGAAGGACGGGCCTCAACCATCCTCTTTGAGGGCGGTACTGAGCGGGGCACGGCGCCATCTTCCTCAACCTCCTATCGCTCCTTCCAGCAAGACGGAGAATTGATTCGGGTGATTTTGGAAGTTCACGACGGCGGTCGAAAGAACAACATCCTTCACATCACAGAGGTCATGGCTCGCCCCTCTTCAAGCGGTCCGGAATGGATTGAGGTCGAGAACCCCAACGACTTCGCCGTCGCTCTGAAGGGTTGGTCTCTCAATCATACATCGGGGAGCAGTTCCACCAACCTTCTCCTGCAGTCAGGTGTCCTCTCAGGCCAATCCCTCTCGCTGTTCACCGGCGATGTTTCTTCGCAAACCGTTGGCAACGCCACCCACGTCATCGACCTCGGGTCGCTCGGTTTCTTGGGCGTGGGGCAGTTGGACGGCTTGGCCAACGGTCAAGGAAAATTGAGCCTTCGTTACACCCAACTTGATGAAATCACACCGGCTGATGTCATGCGGGTAGAATGGGGCGGAGACACCCAGTTGTTCATGGTGACCGGCCAATCCTTGGTTTGGGACGGAGAAGACCGCTTTGCTTCAGCATCGTGGGCTTTGGAGGATTCACCAACTCCGGGCGAAGACAATGGCTGAATCGGTCAAGACTCGTCGTCCGCTTTCCGCACACTTCATCAACCCAAGCCTGTTCCTTCCGCTTGGTCCCCATGCAACCGACGAGCGTTTACACCCGAGACCGATGCGTGACGGGCATCCACGGATTGGATGAGATTCTCCGCGGTGGCATCCCCTACGGTTCAACCGTGTTGGCCGCAGGAACCTGTGGTTC
>JAYYBT010000043.1:0-11658 GCA_036162675.1 Thermoplasmatota archaeon | reverse complement strand
GCTTCCTATTCCAATTGGGGGCCACGATTGGACGATGGAGACGATGATGAGTGGGATGAACTCAAGCCCGACGTTTCAGCGTTTGGCACAGGCATCATTTCGGCCTCAGCGCAAACTGGGCCTTCCTTACCGGGTGAACTTGGGGGTTCGTTGGCCGACAACGATTACGATTCAAAGGACGGTACGAGCATGGCCACGCCATTGGTCTCAGGAATTGTGGCTTCTCTGCTCCAAGCCGACGATACGCTCTCTCCAGAGGATATTCGCAATATCTTGCGAAATTCTTCAGAGGCACGCGGCTCAGCCTCAGAACCGGATATCTCAAACCGATGGAATGAGAAATGGGGTTTCGGTCTTGTTGACGCATCCTGTGCGCTCGACCACGTCCTTGGCCGCTCATGCACACCGCTGGAGGACAACGGTGGCGTCATCGTCACGCCGCCTCCAGGGGGAGGGGACGGGCTCGGCGAGGATGTCTCGATGAGTGCTCCTGTGAACCAATCGCTGTATTTGGCAGGAAACACCCTCTCGGTCGAAGGCGCCACCGATACCAGCGAGAACGCCTATGTTGAGGTTCAGGTCAAGTTTGAACAATTCTATGATGATGGAGAGAGCACCGAACTCACCAATTGGCTTGGCGCCGATGGCACGGTTGAAGATTGGTACGTTGACATGGTCGTTGACGATGATTGGGTCGATGCTGATGAGGCCTACACGCTGATTTACGCCCGTGCGCTCAATGAAGACGGTGAAGCCTCAGTGGTCGACGTCCGAGTCGTCCGCTTTGCTCGTATGACGGTCTCCATCTCCGAGCCGCCGCTCGGTACGGCTTTGGTTGGACTGGTGGACTTCTCCGGAACAGCGGAAGGCATTGAGCATGACCGTATTGAGTACAAAATTGGCAGTCAGGATTGGCAACTCGGCGACAACCTCAATCAGGAGGGAGATACTGTTCAGGACTGGTCCTTCACGTGGGATTCCAGCGCCGTTGCCGACGGCTCACACCGGGTCAGTGTTCGATTGGTGAACGCATCGGGCGTCACCAGCGATGTCCTCAAGCGAACCTACGAAGTCGACAACCTTCCCGCAGCGCCCAACTTTGCCTTCACGGGAACGGTTGGTGTCTACGACGGGGGCCTTCCGGTGAACTCCGCCGTTGCCGGCACCGTCCTTGAAGTGCGATTTTCTCTTCGCAACATCGGCGATTTGGACGCCGATGAAGTCTACTTGACACTTGAGGGACCGGGCAGCGATTCAACCACCTACCCCTCGGAGGGCAAGGTGACCTCGCTTGAGGAAGGAGAAAGCGCTCAAGTGACGCTCTACTGGTGGGCGACGGAAGCGGGCACACACGACGTAACGCTCTCCCTTGACCCGAACGGGCAATACGAAGACCCCGACCGTAGCGATAACGATTACACCTTCAGTTTCACCATCGACGAGCGACCGGTTGAACCCATGCTCCGTTTCCTTCCCGGCGCAGCCCGGACCACCCCCGATGTCCCCGTGCCAGGTACGCCGTACGACATTCGTATTCGTGTTGACAACCTTGGCCAAACCGATGCCAGCAGTTTGAACCTCGGATTGGAGCGATTAATGACAGAGGGATGGCAGAGGCTTGACGACAAACCCGTGGCCCTCGTCCCCGGTTCAAGCACGACGTCGGGGTACGCCTTTGCCCGATTTGCTGATGTTCACGATGCTGCCGGTGCCGTCTCATACCGTGCTGTCTTGAGTGGTTCGGGTGTTGAAATCGAACACAGTGAACTTCGGTTCAACATCACGGTGGCCGATGTGCAGGGCGGTGCGAAAGCGCCCATCGACCTCTCGAACGGTGAGGTCGCCGTTGAATTCGTCGGCCTGAAGGATGGTGGACTCCTTTTCACCACCGTTGATGGCGAACTTCATGCCCGAACCATCACCTCCACGCTATCGTTGGTCGGGGGCGTGGTGTTGGAAGAAAATTGGGGCGGCGAGTTGGCCGTCTATCAGCGCGATGACGGTTTGGTTCAAGTGGCCTGGTCCCGACGTTCTTTGAGCCTTGAGGGCTACATCTTGACCGATATCGCCATGACGTCCATTTCCGCCGCCGGAAAAACAACGCCAAAGCACTACCACATGCCAGCTCTCAAACTCTCGGAGGGTTCCTACTACGGATTCACGTTCGACCAGCACGACGGTACCATGGTTCTCGCAGGCTATCATCGTGACTTGTCCACCAGTGGCTCGTGGCAAGACATCACCTCCATCTTTGTTATCTCATCCGCTTCGCCCGACAAAGGCAATTCATGGACCAGCCCGTTAACCGTCCTTTCCGATATCGATATTCGTCCCGGTGACGCCCAGCCTTTGGCGGTCGGCCTTGGAGAGGAATACCTGCACATTCTCTATCAGGAGTATCGTGATGACGTAACAGGCATTGAGCGAGTCGGCTTGATGTACACGCATGGCTCCTACACCACCTCTTCATGGAGTTTCCAATATTCCGTGGGTGATAACGCCAAGCACCCCACCATGGACGTCCTCGTTGAGGACGACGAGGACCGCATCATCGCCGCATGGGTCGAAGGTCAGGGCAAGGTGTCCAACATCGTGGTGTCCAACACCAACGCCCTCTGGGCGGGAGAGAACATCCAGCGCGTCCTCGCTCCCGGTGTCTCAACACTCGGCTTCGCCCTTCGCGACGAAGGGGTCTACCTCTACCACGATGAAATCAATATCTACGGTCCTGTCCATCGAATGGGCTTGGTGACGGACGCCGACGGCGAAGCCATCAAAGGCATGTCAAACATGCTGGATGAAGGCTATTTGTTTGGCATCGGTGTGATGGAAGACGACACCATCGTCTGCTCCATCACCCCAACAGGCACACTGAGTTTGAGTAAGGTGGCTTCGCTCAAAGGGTCCAACAATCCGGTCGCCTCTCCAGGTCTCTTGGAAACGCTCCTCGATTACCTTCCAGGCGACTCGGACGAATTCAAGTATCGCCTTCTTGCTGCCAGCATGGGCCTCTTGGTCCTGTTCTTGGGCTTCGTCGTCGTTATGGTTCGGCGCTCCCACAGCGAGGTAGAAGAATTGCTTGAGGAGATGGGTGAAGGCGATGTTGATGGCGTGGAGTTGATGATCACACCAGAACGGGACGATGGTCCGTTGCTTTCCATTGACGAGGACGCAGAGGAACTCACGGTCCACGATAGTCAGTTGGCGGTCATCGTGGAGGATGAAGATGAGTCGCTTGCCGATGAACTTGAGCGCAAACTCGAGGGAGGTGAAGGCAACGCCCGACTCGAGCGCCGAATGAAGCGCAAGCAACAGCGGGAGATGGCAGCTATCCTCCAACAGGGTCTTCCGCCACTGCCCGCACCCGGTCTTCCGATGCCAGGTGCTCTTCCACCGTTGGATGGCAACGCTCCACTTCCTGCTCCTGCGCTGCCGCTGCCTGATTTGAAGCGTGAAGCGACCTGCCCCTCGTGCCAAGCCAGTTTCGGCGTGAAAGACTTGATGCTGAAGCGGATTACATGCCCCGTGTGCTCCGAAGTCTTTGATCTGTGAAGTGATTCCATGTGCGGTATTTTCGGCTATATTGGGCATCAACAGGCCCTTCCAATTCTGGTTGAAGGTCTGCGAAGGCTGGAATACAGAGGTTACGATTCCACCGGTGTTGCTGTTGATGACGGCTCGCAAGTTCAAACGCACAAGACGGTCGGCAAAGTGGCCGATTTGAAAGCCATTCTTCCCAAGAATGTCAGCGGAACACGAGGGATTGCTCACACGCGCTGGGCCACCCACGGGGGCGTTACGCAGGTCAACACCCATCCACACGTTTCGGCCGATGGAGCCATCCACCTCGTTCACAACGGTATCATCGAGAACTACCAACACCTTCGGCGAGGACTTTCCGCACGAGGCGTTGAGTGTGTCAGTGAAACCGATTCCGAAGTTCTCGTTCAAATGATGGCGCTGGAACTTGATGGTGGTGCTACACCACTTGAATCCGTACAGAACACCCTCAAACACCTCCGGGGCACATGGGGCCTCTGCATTCTCTTCCGAGACCATGATGTGCTCATCTGCGCCAGGAATGGCTCGCCACTCATCATCGGGCAAGGGGAGAACGAAACCTATGTTTCAAGCGACCCCCACCCACTCACGGCCCACACCCAGCGCGTGGTCTACCTTGAGGACGGCGACCTCGCCGTCATCGAACGGGGTTCATTCTCCATCACCAACACCAAAGGGAGGGAGGTCAAACCCAACATCACGGTGCTGGAGGAGGCATGGGGTGAGGCAGATCTCGGTGATGCGCCCCATTACATGTACAAGGAAATCTACGAGCAGCCCGATGCTTTGCGACAGTGCATTGCGGGTCGTGTTGACCGAGAGATGGGCACGGGTCGCCTCGGCGGCATGGGTCTTGACCACGCCGCCTTGGTTCAAGCACCCCACGTCCGATTACTCGGCTGTGGAACAGCGGCTTATGCTGCTGAAATCGGTCAGATGTTGATTGAGAAGATGGGACGCATTCCCGCCGTCACCCACATCTCCAGTGAATTCCGAAACAACGACCCCGTCATCAATCCAAAAGCCTTCTACCTTGCCGTTTCACAATCGGGCGAGACGGCCGACACCATCTCCGCGATCAAAGAAATCAAACTCAAGGGCGGTCAAGTCTATGGCGTTGTCAACGTTGTTGGCTCCACCATCGCTCGTTTGTGTGGACGAGGCGTTTACATTCACTCCGGCCCCGAGCAATCCGTGGCATCGACCAAGGCCTTCACCAACATGGTGGCGGCGCTCACCATTTTCGCCACCCAACTCGGCCGAACCCGCCATCTCTCCAAAGCGGATGGTCGAGATCTGATTCAACACTTGCAGCAAGCGCCTCACTTGATGGAGACGTATTTTGAGGACATCGGGCCCATTCACGAAGCGGTTGAGCTTCTGCACGACGCAGGTTCGGTGCTGTTTCTCGGTCGTGGCCTCTCTGCACCCGTCGCCAAGGAGGGGGCGCTCAAACTCATGGAACTGGCCTACATCCCCTGTTTGGCCTACCCCGCTGGAGAGATGAAACACGGACCCATTGCGCTGCTTGAAGAGGGCAGTCCGGTCGTGGTGGTCGCTCCCAACGACCATCTCAAGGAGAAGACGATGTCAGCGTTGCACGAGTGCAAAGCCCGCGGTGCGAAAATCATCTTGATTCACGAAAAGGGCGACCCCATTGGTGCCGAAGGCGATGTCTCCATCGCCGTTCCGGCCATTCATCCTTGGTTGACCCCCTTGCTCACGGTCCTCCCGCTTCAGCTGATGGCCTACGAGACAGCCTTGAAACTTGGTCGAGATGTTGACCGACCTCGGAACCTTGCGAAATCGGTCACGGTTGAGTGAACTCAAACGATGGTGAAGCGCTGTTCGCTCTCTTTCCAATTGAACGGTTTGTAGCCGAGCAAGTGGTTGGTGTGGCGCATCTTGACGATGCCGAGTTTACGGAAGACATCGTCCCCGTGTCGCTCCATCACCAGATGCATCACGCCGTCCGAGAGGTAATCTTCAACGCCATATTCACCGAACTGCTTGTGGTCTTCTCCGGTCATTTCGCAAATGAAGAACGAGGTCAATTCCAAGCGTCGAACCGCTTCAAACAAACGGAAGATTTCGTCGCGGGGGTTTTCCATCTTGGTCAAGGTGAAGAAGGCGCCCAAGGAGTCAAACACCAGCAATTCAAAACCGATGGATTGGCGGTACGAGGTCAATTGTTTGATGAGTTGGCCCATCCAGTCCACACGGTTGCTCATGCCTTGCTCATCAAGTTGCACACGAAGGTCGGCAAGGTCGATGATGGCGATGCGGTTGCGCACACGAGGGTCGTCCACGTTCATGCCCATGTTGGCCATGTGGGAGCGGAGGGAATCCTTGCCCTGCTCGAGCGTGACATAAATGCCGCTGGTTTCGCCGTACAGAACAGCGTTGTAGAGCATCGAGAAGGTCAGGCTGGACTTCATGGCACCCGAGGCACCAGCGACGATGCAAATGTGGCCCTGTGGAATGCCGCCCTGCATCTTCTCATCAAGGCCTTCAATGTGGGTTGGGATTCGTTCCATCTCGGACATGGGGCTCACTCGTCTCTCGGTGGACCTTCCGATTCTTCAATATCACCCACGCATTTGATGGGTAATCTCCAAAGCCTTCATCGTTCAGTTTGAGGTATGGACGTCTGGCTGGCCTCCAACTCACAGCGGCGTTTTGCCCTGTTGGCTCACCTCTTTCCCAATCTCCATCACGAGGGTTTGGCCGGGGTGGATGAAACGCCTCCTAGCGGGACCGTCGAGCATCAAGTGCTGACGATTTGCAGGCGAAAAGCGGATGCACTTCCTGAAACAAACCACGAACTCGTCATTGTGGCCGACACGATGTTGAGCGACCCAGACGATCATTCCCTCAGCATGGGAAAGCCACGTGACCGTACCCACGCCGCCATCATGCTTCATCGTCTCAGCGGTCGCCTGCATCAAGTATGGTCGGCGACCGGTGTTCGCTGGAACGGAACCTGGCATTTCTGGTGCGAGGCTTCCCTCGTCTCCATCCCCGAACTCTCCGACGAGCAGTTGGATGAATTGCTCAGCTCAAATTCATGGAAAGGAAAGGCAGGAGGGTACGACCTCCACGGTCCCATGGGTGAGCATGCCCGCTTGGTGGAAGGAGCAGAAAGCACCGTGTTGGGGTTTGCAGGCGAGGCGATGGCCTTCCTTGAGACCCTTGCATCAACTCGCTGATGCTCACAACAGCGGGGTCAAACCCAACTCGTGTTTTTGCATATCAACGACGACGTTTTGCCCGGGAATCATGAGCAATTTGTCTTCAGCGTCAAGCGAAAAGACACTGACACGGGCGTGGTCTGCCATGTGTTTGATCTCTCTACGACAGGCCATCTGATGACTTTCCATGTGAACCAAGGAGCGCAAATCCACGATGGCGGTGTCGCCCTGCAAGACCCGCTCGAGCATGGCGGTTGTTGGGATTCGCTTCATCACGTCGGGGGCGATGTAGCGCAGGGCCTTATCGGGAACATACGGTCGATGCTTTCGCTCCACGCCGAGGTCGTGAAAGGCCTCGCCATCGGGGGTGAGGGGCCCGTTCCAACCCAGTGGAGGTGTGCGCAAGCCACTGATATCGGGTTCAAGCACGGAGGTAGGCGCAGATGCCGTCTGCTCCGATTGCGGTGCTGCTTCTTCAGCCTGCGTTCCCGTCAACGAAACGGGCTTTGCTGCGGCTGGCGCCGGCGGTGGCGTGTTCGCAGCGGCCGGGGTGCTGCCTTCTGGGTCAGGTAATCCGAAAAAATTCCACAAACTTCCCATCTTCATCGGCCTCAAAAGTCCAAGTCGTCGAGCAACGACTGCAACTCATTGGAGGCAGGGGTTGGTGGAGTTTGTGAAACTATGGGTTGAACCGGGGCTGGTGCGGGTTGGTTTGCAGCCAACCACTGCTCACCGTAGTAGTTCCATTGCTCCATGGTCCATCCCTCTGGAAGGCCAGTTGCCGGGAGGGGCGGGCCGGTGTTGACCGGTTGGGCCGCCTCCATTGGCGCAGCAACGGTCGCCACAACGGGTTGGGCGGCTTGAGCAGGAGTTTCCGGTTGGGAAGCCGGCAACGGGGCCATCGTTTTGGGTGCGGCGGTGAATTGACTCTGCTCGAACATACCGAAATCCTCGGACGTGCTCGCGCCTTGTCGGGTGAACAGCAGGAAGACGACCAAACCGATGATGATGATGGCAAGCAAGCCGATGATGGCCGTTGTGGTGGTGCCCAACGAGTTCGTGATGCTTTGGATGATGCCTTCAGCCGGTGCTTCGGCCACAAGAACGATGATTTCTGCTTGGGTTGATTCACCGTCGTCGTCGGTCACGGTCAGCGTGAAGGTCCAGGTGCCTGCAGGCAAGTTCTCCACGGTCCATGTTGGTCCGGTGAAGTCCACATCGCCGGTTTTCTCACCGTCAAGGTCGGTGTCGAGATGAGAACTGTCCCACTCATACACCAGATTCTCTTTGTCGCTGGCTGTTTCAACACTGTCCGTTCCCGAGATGGTCAAGTTGTCGCCTTCGGTCAAACCGTCAAGCACAGAGATTTCAGAGATGACAGCGGTGGGCGGGAGGTTCAACACGCTCACGTTCATCGTCTGGTGGGCTGTTGCACCGTCATCGTCTGTCACGGTCACCGTGATCATGCGCACACCCCGCGTGGTCCAGGACGGCTCGATGTTGGTGCCACTGAGTTCACAATCGTTGTCGGTTGTGCCGTCGCCGTCAACATCGATGTTCGCATCCAAATCCCAACACACCTCAAGGCTCGCCATGTCCGATGCCGTGTCCGTCACGTCCACCGACAAATTCAGCAGGTCGCTTTCAAACACCGGCGTGTTCCCTGGTAGTCCCGTCACACTGGGCGGCACGTTGTGAATCATGAGATTCGCCTGCTGTATCTCGGAGGATGCGCCGTCGGCGTCAATCGCTCGAACCTGGACGGTGTGCATGCCCGACGTGTTCCAAGCGACCGCTTGGTTGGAATAACTGCCAATGGTCGAAACGGTCCAGTTCTCGTCCGCAAGCGATGGATGCCATTCGATGATGACGGTTCCCTTGTCGTTTTCCGAATCGTCTGCGGTTGCTCGTAGGAAGGCCACTTCATCCTCGTTGAGATGCCATGTGCCGTTTTCATCGGGCATGACCTCCTCTCCACCTGTGATGAGGGAAGGCGGTGATATCGTCGGCGGGATGTTCAGCACCATGATGTCGGCCGTTATGTTCGTGGTGTCGCCATCGTCGTCAACGCCTTGGGCCGTGATGGAAATCATGCCTTCCTCGGTCGGTGTGAAGGTGCAGGTTTTGTCGGGGTTTGCTGGGCTGTCGTTGATGGGTCCGCAGTTCGTCCAATCTGGCCAGTAGACCTTCACGATTTGGCCCACTGGAGCCACCGTGTCAATGTCGTTCATGTTGAAGACTTCAATGGTGACCGGAGACTCCACGGCCACGGATTCAGGGTACGACAACTCAAAGTTCGGAGCACGGTTCAGCACCAGAACGTCGACCACCACCTCGTCGGTGTCAAGTTCTTCATCGATGACGAGCACCTTGACGCTCCATTCTCCGCTGTTGGACCAGTTGTACTGAGTCCAGCAGTCTGGAGCTTCAATTCTGTCGTTCAAATCCTCACGGTAATTGATTTCAAAGACGCAGTCAACATCACCGCCATCCAGGTCGAAACTTTGCGTTGCGTTGAGGGTGACGTTTTCGTAGGTCAACTTGCCTTGGTCAACCACGAGTGAGGCGTTGGGTGAACGACCGATGAAGATGGAAAGAGAGGCGTCGTTGTTGCTGCGGTTCGCGTCGGCGGACACGTTCTCATCAGGGTCAACTGTGAAGGTGAGTTGAGCCGTTCCAATCTGCATGTCGGCCGGCACCGACCAGTCGACCAGAACACGCTCCTCTGCATAGGGTGCGATGGTTGGTAGCGTGCTTCGTGAGACCACACCATCGGGCGTTTCAATTTCCATGAAGGTGGACGGAGCGGTCAGAACACCACGGTTCTGGGCGGGCAGTGAGAAACTGAGGACATCACCCGGTAGAGCGTTGTAGCCAATGGAGGCGCTGAGCGTTGTGGTGTCGCCGTTTCGGGTGCGCTCAACGATGACGGAACTGGCCTGCGCCACGAGGTCGATACCGACCACGCTCAAATCTTGCACCACGGTGGTGGCGCCCACGATATCGGCTACCGGGTCATACACCACGACCCCGTTGCTGGTGTGATCATCGCTGGCGGGTGTGTCGTCCACTTCGTCTGAGACGTTGAGCGCGACTTGGGCCTGCCCGTTGTTGTCCGTGGTCGGATTGAGGATGGTGTCCGCAATTTCGTAGCGCAGTTGGAGGTTGGTGTTTTTGATGGGAATACTGGGTGAGCCAGCCACGCTGTACTCGATGGAAATTTGCTCGATGGCGTCGGGCAAGGTGGCCGTGGTGGCGGTGCTCACATGAATTTGCGTGTTTCGGCCACCGGGTGATGATGAGGGGACGACGCTGTTGGAATCAGCTGGAGTGTAGGTTTTCAGCAGCCAATCGATGGTGAACCCAGCGGGGTTGATGATGCGGTTCCAGACGCTTCCTCGCACGGCAGGGCAATACCAGTTGAAGCCCAGATTGACGCCCGTAGCGTTCCATTCCGAGATTTTGTACGAGTCATCGCAACCGGTGTATTGCGGAGAATCGCCGTCCTCGCTGGGGGCTTCGTTCTTGACCACTTGCCACGAATTGTTTTCGTTTTCTTCAGAGTCGAACTCAGACGGGTCAAAATAATCCGACGTGCCGCTCACTTCGGTCTTGGCCTCAAATTCCATCCACCACTGGTCGCCGGTACGAATCGGGAAATCATGGCGTTCTTTGGCTGGCGTGTAGGTGTTGTCGAAGGTCACGATACCGAGGGTCTCCTCGAAGATGCCGAGGTTGAAGAGACGGAATCGAACATCGAGCGTGAAGTCACTGGTAATGGTTGCAAGGTCTCGTGCACGGAGAACATCCACGCCGTCGTAGTCGATGTTGAGGCGCCCAGTAGCACCTTCTAAGGTCGCCCCATTGTTGCCTGAGGTAAAACTGCCACTGATCTCAACCTCATAGGCAAGGACCGTGTCGCCGTTGTTATCTGTGGTGTAGAAGATATCCGTGACCTCGTTGACAGTATCACCCGTTAGCGTGTTGAGTGAAGCCGAGACGTTGGCCTGGGCCAACAACTGAGCGACATCAAATTTGGTTTCGTACACCCACTTATCGCCCACTCGGTAAGTGGGGACATCGACGACCCCGTTCACGCCTTGCGTGCGCTGTTCAGTCGGCGTTTGGTCGTGGAGAATGGATGATTCCACCACGCCAAGGCCCGTCGAGAGAACGAAGAGGGCGATGAGGAAAGCGGCTTGAGAGGCACGTCCCAGCATGGTTGTAGGTAGCGGTTCTGATACAAAAGAGAATGTCCTTTTTGCACGGAATCATCCTTGAGAATCAAGCCATTGTTGTCCGTAGTGTTCCCACTGCTCCATGGACCACCCTTCTGGAAGGCCCGTTTCAGGAATCGGTGGCCCAGTTTGCACATCCGCTGTCGCAGCAGGTGCATTTTGCATGGCCTGTTGGAACAAGTAGTCGGGTGGCGGCCCTTCGGGTTGTTTTTGTCGTCGGCGCTCTTCCCTATCGGTGAACAAATCCCCAGTCAACGCATCGGACACCTCGTCCCACACGTTTTCGTTGGCTTCAACTCGGTTGCGTCGGCGGGCGAACAAGGCCACAAGGAGCAACATCAAGGCCAAGAGGCTGAGTTGGGCGAGAGGGTTGGCCTCTTCACCGATGAGGGCGGCACCGAGGTTCTCGATGGGGGTGCGGTCTGCAGGCAGGACAGCAAAGGTGACCACTTTGGTTCCAGGTCGCTCCGGGTCTTCGTCCCATGCCATGACCTTGACCGATTGAAGGCCGTCCCGCTTGAAGGTGTAGGTGACGGCTTTTCCGATGAGGTCGGCGTCGTTGTCCGGGATGCCGTCTTCGTTGCTGTCGTCGTTGACATCAATGTCCCACGCCACGGTCAGGTCGCCCACATCGTTGAGCGCATCGAGCGTACTGCTGGCATCGAGCA
>JAYYBT010000042.1:0-3675 GCA_036162675.1 Thermoplasmatota archaeon | reverse complement strand
CTGGTCTGCTGGTGCTTCGTCATCGTTGGTGCCCTCTCCTTCGCTCCTCTTGAGCTGGAGAACCACGAGGAGTACGACATGCAATACACCTACAACGCGGAAACGGGCATGTACGACGCTCTTGCACGAGATGGTGTCAACCCAATCGCTGCCTTGCCCGAGGACGATGAACAGCAGTGGGCCCTCGAGCACGAAGCCATTCTTCCCGTCCAACAGAACGAGGATTACAAGTCCGGTTATGCCGTCCAGTGGGCCACGAATAGTGACGGACCCGTGAACGTGAGCGTCACCTTGACGGCTGAGGCGTTGGCGGCTCTAGAGGCCACGATGGACGAATCTCGGTTCTCTTACAGCATTGTAGGTGGCGAATTTGCCAACACCACCGGCTTGGGTGTGAACCACCCCACCAGCCTCGGCGATGGGATGCTGGATTTCATTCCAAAGACCGCCCGTGCTCTGGTTTGGGCACCGCTTGGCATGACCGTCTTCTTCCAGTTCTTGTTGCTGGGTGTCTTCGGCGGTGCGCTCCTCGGCGGCTCCCAAGGGCTTGCTCGTTCAATGTTTGGCCAAATGGTGCCAGAAACCCGTTCGGCTGAATTCTTCGGTTTCTTCGGCTTCTTTGGTAAGGTCGCCGCTCTTCTCGGCCCGTTGATCTACTCGGTCATGACCGTGTGGTTTGACTCTCGAGTCGGTATTTTCGCCATTTCCCTGCTCATCGTCGCCGGTGCCATCATGCTTCGCAAGGTCGATGTTGAGGACGGTATCGCCGTCGCTCGTGCTGAGGATGAGCGCAACAGGCAAATGGATGCAGCCACGGCTTGAGCATCGCAACCGTCATGAAGTGGCTTCGCAACCCAGCGACTGGACGCTGTGGCGTCACGGGTGATTTTGGTGGCAATAACCGATGCTTCTGGTGAAAAAACCGTCTCCAAATCAGCCTACCGCCAGCCGGTTACGCCCGAGGGTCTCAAGGCCATCGAAGCCGGAACGCTCACGTGGCTTGACGATGAGATGTACAACAACCTCAACACCGGGGTGTTGGAGCAATATCTCGAAGAAAAGAACCTAGAGGAATCCTTCGAAGTATCCCACTGGAACACACCCAAAGTGATGATCGGCATCGGCATTGGTGCCATCTTCTCGGGTGTAACCGCCTACATCGGACTCAAGCTCGGTCTGGCAATTTCAGCAGCCTGGTACATCGCCTACCTTCTGGGAATGGCGCTCAAGTGGTCGCCTTCGGAAGTCAACATCGCCACCTCGGCCACCACGGGTGCGACCCATGCTTCGACGGGGTTCATTTTCACCTTCCCTGCCATCTTCTTGCTGGCCAGTCAACCCGCCTATGCGTTAGCGGATGGGCCTCTGGTGACACTCAACGACGGTGAAGCCTTCACCTTGGCCTTCATCGGTATCGTTGCGTCCATGTTTGCCGGGTTCCTCGGTGTCATGTATTTCATCATCTTCAGACGCGTTTGGTTGGTTGAAGACCCGCTCCCCCTTCCCGGTTTTGAAGCGACCCTCAAGATGCTGGACATTTCCTCGGATGTCAGCACGGGTGCTGTCGAGCACGCCCGTGATTCACTGAAGACCATCGGGGTATGGACCGTGATCACCATGGTCGGCTTATTCCTCGTGGAATACCCGTTGATCTGGTTGAACGACCGCAAGGTTGCCCTTCTCGATTACATCGCTCAATCGGTTCACTATGGCGACATCGGCTTGGCCAGTTTTTACTCCTACGGAAAAATCCACCAACCTTCCGGTACGGTTGACGGCATCTCGCTGAAGCAAACCCACTGGTCGGAAGAAACGGCTTGGAACCCCTTTGCCTACACCTATGTCGGCGTCGCCTTGACGCCTTCGATGTTCGCCATCGGTTGGTTCATGAAGGCCCGAGTGGCGTTTTTGGTCAACCTCGGTACAATCGTGGGTTGGTTCTTCCTCGTCCCATTGGCCGTGTTCATGAACGTGCCCATCTACGATGCAACCCAACAAGCCAACATTCCCATCCAGGATTACGCCAGCGGCGGTTCCGCACCCCTGCAGATGATCGCCTTTGCCAAGACGGTGCGAACGATTGCTATCGGTGCTATCGTCGGTGGTGGTATGTTTGGTCTGGCCAAGATGTGGCGTACGTTCGCCAACATCTTCACCGACATCGGTGCTGCCTTCAAGGGCGATGGTAGCCAAGAATACATGGAAGGGAAGGGCTGGTACGAATGGCCGCTCAAGCACATCCCCATCTTCATGGGCGTCACCTTCATCGCCATGATCATCATTTTCACCATCGGTGGTTTCTCTCCACTCGCTGCCTTGGTCTTCGCTATGGTGCTCATCCTGACCACCTTCATGCTCGGCGCCATCGCCGTCCGTGTCATGGGTGAGACGGGTATTGAGCCCGTTTCCGGCACCTCCTTCATCGTCCTCCTGATGCTGCTCGGTGTGTTCCTCAATTTCCAAGACCTCTTGGACTTGAACACCCAAGATGCCGTTCTTCTCGGTCTTGTTGGTACCACCGTGTTTGGTTCTGCCATCTCCATGTCGGGCACCGTCATTGGTGATTACAAGAACAGCCTCTACATCGGAAACCGACCTTACCACATCTCGAAGGGGAACATCATGGGTGTGGTGCCCGGTGCCATCATCGGTGCAGGTGTCGCTATCTTCCTCTCCATCCAACTTGCAGAGGGTCGCATCCAGTTGATTGCACCACAAGCCAACGCCTTTGCCACCTTCTCGGTCATCTTCGCTGAAGGGCAAGGCGACCTGATGTTGCTCGCTCTTGGTTTCCTCCTCGGTATGTTCGTTGAGTGGGCGACCGGCATGGGCACCTCCTTCGGTTTGGGCATGTACCTCGACGTACCTCACACCCTGCCCATGCTCATCGGTGGCGTCGCTCGAGACCGCTGGGAGGACAAGAAGCTTCAACCTCGTATTGAGGCACTCAAGGAAAAAGAGGGCACCACGGTGGCCGAAAAACAGCGTGCGCTCATTCTGCTGAGCACCTTCATGGTCGCAGCGGGGCTTCTCACGGGTGAAGCCTTCTTTGGAACGGAATCGAGCATTCTCTCCTTCGTGGACTCACTCTGGTACGATGATGCAGGTCCAAAGACGGTCATGGGCATCGAGAACTTTGCTGATTCAGGTGCATGGTACGCCATCCGCATGACCAGCCTCATCCTCATCAACGTGGCCGTCGGTGCCGCCATCTACTACCTGTTCAAGCGAGCGGGTGTCATCGGTGGCGAATCGGCCTCGGCTGAAGCCTGAGCGTGAACGGTCATGTCATCATCCAGCACACCGCGCTGGGTTTGGGGCCTTCTCATTGCTGCCGTCTTCGGTGTCTCGAGTGCAGGGGCCTTATTCCAACACGTGGACGCTGTTCCGCCCCTGCTTCGTGCGTCTTGGCGATTGCAGTTGACGTCGCTGGTGTTGTTGCCGTTGTTCTTGTTTCAACTTCGGACCATCGACACCGCCGTTGCCGAACGCTTCAAGAGCAAGCAGACATGGAAACTTCTGTGCTGGAGCGGTGTTGCCTTGGCGGCTCATTTTGGAGCGTGGGTGGCCAGTTTAGACGAAACGACACTGACGCATTCGCTGTTGTTCGTGACCGCACATCCACTCGTCATCGTCGTCGGCATGATGCTTTTCGCTTCGAGGTTTGAGGGCGTG
>JAYYBT010000041.1:0-29982 GCA_036162675.1 Thermoplasmatota archaeon | reverse complement strand
TGGCCTATGCTCGTACCCAAGATGAATTGGTGCGTCAATCCAGCGATGTGTTCGGTGTACACGGGGAGGATTTACCAAAAGCAGCTGCACGCTTCTTCAAGGAGTGGAAAGAGCAACGTAAGTTGATTGAACAGTTGGAGTCTGAAATTGTTCGTTTGAGAACCACCGGTGGAGGCGATGCTTCCACTGAGGTTGACGGTGTTCGTGTCGTCGTCATGGAAATTGATGGTGATTTGAAATCCATGACCACGATGCTCAAGGAATTGACCCTTGATGCATCCAAGCCCACGTTGGCCGTTCTTGGCTCGAAGGATGGTGGTGGCAAACTGATGATCGGTGTCACCGAAAACACCATCGCAAGTGAGCGTTATCATGCGGTTGACTTGCTTCGTTCAATTTCCTCGCACATCCGCGGAGGAGGCGGTGGACGTCCGACCTTTGCTCAAGGCGGCGGCTCCCACGCTGAGGGTTTGAGCGATGCGTTACAGGCGGCCAGGGACGAGTTGGGTTTGTAATTAGAACAAACTCCTGAGAGCCTCACGGTCAAAATGTGAAACAGCCTGATTGAAGGCTTCTTCCGGCGAAAACCAGGCTGCTTGTGATATCTCTTCCGTCTGAAGGGTCAACTCGCCCAAATCACCGTTCCATGTTGACCGATACGTGAATGAGACGAAGGAAATTCCTTCATCGTTGAAGACTCGCTGTGTGACGACAGGTTCTGTATCGTCGAGGACAATGGACAGACCAAGTTCCTCCAACGTTTCTCGGACGCAACCGACGGCGGGGTGCTCGTTGTGGTCCATGTACCCTCCCGGAAGTGTCCAAAATCCACGAAAGTGTCCGCGTTCAACCATGCCCATCAACACATGTCCTGCATCGTTGCAGACCATGACTTTGGAAACGAGGCGGTGAATCGACCTGTATATGGCGTCCCGAACAACAGGGTGGACGGCGTTATCCGAGGCACAGTGGTCCTTCCACGCCCAATCCTTTGGCCACTCTATCTTTGGATAGGCCTTAATGACGATGTAATCCCGGTCCGCATGTCGAAGCACCAGGGAATCTTTCTCGATGAAATCAATGTCCAATTGACGAAGTTCTTGCTTTGTAGGAAACCGAAGATGCTCATCTACGCTGGTACGACCCTGAACGGGTTGTTTGGGGCCCTCACCGTCATCATTGACCAGGAGCACCTTTCCGTCGTGCTCAAGGTACACGACTTCGGATGGGTGCATGCATCGCCCAACCGGTAAGGCGTCATGAAGACTCGCATCCAATCGGACGTCTATGTCGTTAAACTTCAAATCGGTCCGCTCCTTCGGGGCTACCATGCGCTTTGAGCAGTTGAATGAAGGCGTTTGGGCCATGACGTATCTCATCGTGGATGAAAAAACGAAAGAAGCGGCCTTGGTTGACCCGGTTTACGATTTCATGAACAACTACACCACGTTGCTCGATGAGCAAGGCTTGACCCTCGTCTACGCCATTGCCACTCACACCCACGCAGACCACATCACGGCCTGCTTCAGCCTTCGTGAACAGTTGGGCTGCGAATATGTCATGTCCACTGAAACGGCAAGTCTTGGCGTTTCCATGCTTGTGGATGATGAGGAGAAAATCATGCTGGGCTCCATTCCCATCCAATTCCATGCAGCACCTGGGCACACGAATGATTCCATGATCGTCCATGTCCCCGGCTACATGATGACCGGTGATTTCCTGTTCAACGGTGAAGGAGGCGTTGGTCGGGACGACCTTCCAAGTGGTCGTGTTCATGTTCACTGGGATGCCCTTTCCGTGCTTGACCGATTTGAGGGGCACACAATTGTTTGTTCGGGCCACGACCCGCCTGGAACCACCATGATGTCACTTGATTGGAACCGAGCGAACAACCCCATTCTCTCCATGACGTCGTTCGAAACATTCCGTGCATGGCAAGAAGCAACGGCAGCTAAATTAGGCGGTGTTTCAAAAATCAAGACCGCTATTCCTGCGAACCTCTTTGGCGAATTGCCAGAGACCATCCCGTGGCTTGAGTGAACTCATTTCTTCAGTGGGTTTACTGGTGCCTTGGTGTCTTTGGGAATGGTGGGGAGGTTTTGCAACTCCTCAAACGTCATTTGTTGATGGTTGGCTGAATCCAAGGTCGAGAGACGCTCATCCATGGCCATTCTAACATTGAAGTCAATTCGTCCTTTTGAGCGAGTCAAGTCGTAGGAAAGCGGTTGCAGGTGCTCGATGACTTGTGCTTCGAAATCGTGTCGCACTCGCTCGCCCCGCCACGAAGAGTAACCCCATCGGTAGGAGATTCCAACGATGGCGGCACCGTACAGCAACATCAGAACAACCGTAGCAAAAAGAATGGGGTTTCCGTCAACACTTCTTGATTCTTCGAGAAGGTTGCGGCCGAGCAAAAAGAGGAGGCCAATACCAACGACTGGGTTCAGCACCCCTTCCAGCCACTGGTTCACGGGAACGAGTCGCCCTTTGGCGGGGTCGACGAAGACCAAATCAGCCTCAAAGGCCGTGTTCAAAACGGACAGGACCGAAAGCAGCACCATGTAGAGGAAGGAGGATACAATGAGTTCAACGACCAAGGAGTCGAGGTTGAAGACCCAATGAACAATGAGCCATGCGAACAAACCCAGGAAGGCGGCTTGAGGGACGTAATTGAAGTGCTCAATGTGTTGTGAAAATTCGGTCAATGACTTTCGTTGCTCCCTGCTCCCTCTGTGGGGCTTCGGAATGTGAATGACCTGCCAGTGCATCATTCGCTCAATGGACTTCAAACTCCAAATCAAGAGTTTTCGTCGAATCAGGAGGTATTCCATGAACAACATGAATGGAAAACCGATCAACACCAGGGGCAGTGCCATGATGGCTGAGAGTGGTAAAATCAAGAGTGCGGGGAGCAAAAGGAAGTGAGAAAGCGTGAGCGGGTGAAGCATTTCGGCTTCAATGAGGCGTTGTTTTGCCGGTGGAATGCGAAGATTTCTTGCGATGTCGTCCAGCGTTTGGGAAAAGGAAGCCACTTGATGGCCGGAGTCAAGAATTTGACGAACGATGGTTCGGTATTCTGAGACCTCGTGGCCAACGCCCACCCAGAACTGCCACGCAAGCCGCATTGGTAGAGCCAAAAGCAATGGCAGGGCGAGAATACCAGCGCCCCACAGAAGCTCTTGCATCTCCGACTCCACGGTGCTTCCTCGTCACGCCGACTCCCTTGGGGTTGTTGAAAACAACGGTCTCGCACGCGCCAAAGGGAATGTTCTTTCCCCGTCGGGTTTTGTTCGGACCATGGCAAAGATTGCCGTCACCGACGGGATGGATGAAAAGGCCGTGGCACGCCTTGAAAAATCGGGGCATGAAGTGGTCGTGGCCCACATTGAGAAGGCGGAATTACTCAACGGTGCGCTCCAATCCTTTGATGCCATCATCGTTCGTAGTGCAACAAAACTCAGCGGAGAGGTTCTGAAGGCATCGGGCGACCGTCTCAAGGTCATTGGACGGGCCGGCGTTGGCGTTGACAACATCGACCTTGAGACAGCGGGCTCGCTTGGAATACAAGTCGTCAATGCACCTCGTGCTAGCACCCAATCGGTGGTGGAACTCACACTCGGTCACTTGTTAGCATCCATTCGTCATCTACCAAGAGCCGACCGTTCACTTCGTGAGGGCAAGTGGGAAAAGAAAGCGATGAAGGGTTCGGAACTTTCTGGCAAAGCCCTCGGACTGATTGGTTTTGGTCGCATTGCGCAATCCGTTGGGCGCATAGCCCAAACCATCGGGATGGAGGTCCATGCTTACGACCCTTACCTCCCACCCAAAGTGGCAAAATCACAAGGGACGCGGCTCCACAAAACGCTTGAGTCACTCTTTTCCAATTGCACCCACATTTCGATTCACTGCAACTTAACCGACGAGACCCACCACCTTGTGAACGCCGAACGTCTCGCATCCATGCCGCACATTGGCAAGGATGGTTCTCGGTGTGGCAGCCACATTGTCAATTGCGCACGGGGAGGTATTGTCGATGAAGACGCCGTTCTCCAAGCCCTTGAATCTGGTGCACTCACCTCGGCCGCTCTCGACGTGTTCGAACATGAACCGGTTGACCCCGACCACCCCCTCCTGCAGATGGAACACTTCCATGGTACGCCTCACATCGGTGCATCCACGGTCGAAGCCCAAGGGCGGGTTGGCATGGACATCGCAACCAACGTGATGGATGCGCTCGACGGTCGCCCCTGTGACTTTGTCGTCAACACGGCCTTCCTCTAGCACTTTCACTTTCAATAACTGGGTCTGCAATAAGCATCCCTTCCTTCTAGGCCCCCATTGAGGCATGGGTCGAAGCGTACCTCCATGGCGAACACGGGTTGAGCATGAATTGCAATTTTTGGCGCCTTATCGGCGAGCGCTTTCCCAGATTGACCAAACTGCATTTGATGCACTTTTGGATGCGGTGCGAGAGCGACGTGCAGCGGGAGGTATGCTCCCTGCCGTGAACACATGGCAGCCCACCGTTCTCAACATGATGGTCGGTTTGATGGCGCAGATTCAGCAACTCTCAAACCGAATCAAGACGCTTGAGGAACGGCATGACCATGATTGAAGGGTGGTTATTGGACGTTCATGAGAACGAGACAAACACCGAAATGGTGGCATGGATCGTTGACGATTTTGGCGCAGCTCATGGCTGCGTTCTCCCTTGGAAACCCACGATTCACATTCATGCCTCACACCATTCGCTCGACCGCTTGGAACATTGGTTGACACAGCCGGAACTGCGTCAGCGCTTTGGCATCGATTCCCTTCTCACCACACAAGCCCGTTTGAATTTGGAGACAGAGGGGCACGTCGATGTTCTCGCCATTGCTTTACGCTCTTACCAACACATGCGTGCACTTGCGGAACACATTGAAGCCAGAGGGGATTTCCATCGGTTCAAACTTTATTCGGTCGATGCGCATTTGGCTCAACGCTTCCTCAATGACCACGGATGCATGCCGTTTCAACGAGTACGCTGGTCCTCTTCCGACCCGGACCGGCTTCAGCCCGTCAACGATGCATCGTCAGCGGGTGATGTGTTCCCACCGTTTCACGTGGTTCGGCTCATCGTTGAATTCACCCCAGGGGGGTTTCCTGCTCACGGCGATACGGTTGAACGCATACGTTTGGACACGGTTCACGAACCAGGTCTTTCCCCATCTGAAGCAACGCATTCGTACACCTTTGAACGAGGGGAATTTGACTCCCTGGCTCGGATGCTTGCCGCTTTCCAAACGGTCTTTGAATCCGTGGACCCGGATGTTGTGTTGACCGCTGGAGGCGACCAGCACTGGTTTCCATGGTTCGTTGAACAGGCCAAGGTGCACAAGATCTCGTTCGCTCTCGGGCGGACCCCAGAACATTTGCAGCAGTCAACCGGCCAGCGCACCGTCCATTCCTACGGGCAAACACGGCACCGACATGGGGCGTTTTTTCTCAAAGGGCGTCTTCATCTTGATGTGAAAAACAGCTTCATCGTGAACGAAGGGGGTCTTGCTGGTCTGTTTGAATTGGCACAACATTCACGGCAATCTGCACAAATCATTTCCCGCCTTTCGCCCGGTTCGGTCATCAGCGCCATACAAATGCGAGTGGCCATGGACGATGGGGTCCTTGTGCCTTGGAAGAAAAATCGCCCAGAGGACACAAAAACGGCCCTGGACCTTTTGCATGCAGACCGAGGAGGCTTGTATCTTGATAGCCGTCCAGGTGTGCATGCTTCCGTGATTGAACTCGATTTTGCGAGTCTTTTTCCAAGCATCATCGCTACCCGTAATATTTCACCTGAAACGCTCAACTGCTCGTGCTGTCAAGCGCCCACCTCCAACACGAAGCGAGGGGTGGTGCCGCTGCATCCTCGTGAAGCAGATCGGGAGTTTCGGGAGCGAACAGTGTCATCGAGATTTGGGCACGGTCTCTTTCCCCTCGCCAATGAGAAGGCCCTCTCCGTGCCGGGACTCAACATGCACACATGCGGGCGAACGCACGGTTTTCTTGGTCGGGTGGTTGCGCCGATCATTGAACGCCGACGGGTGTTGAAAAGTCTGCGAAAGCACAAGGGCGATGCTCATGACCTGCGTCAAAATGCGTTGAAATGGCTGCTTGTGACCTGCTTTGGGTACACGGGTTATCGCAACGCTCGTTTTGGTCGTATTGAAGCACACGAGGCCATTTGTGCATGGTCTCGAGACCTCTTGCTGACGACGATTGAAGCGGCTCAACAAGAGGGGTGGGATGTGCTTCATGCCATTGTTGATTGCGTTTGGCTTTCAGATACGAGGGGGCGTTCTCCCGAACAACAGCGTTCTGCAGCCGAGGATTTTGCGAAACGTATCTCCTCACAGGTTGGCATTCCTCTTGAGTTTGAAGCGCATTACGATTTCATTGCTTTCCTTCCAAGCCGGATGCACGGTTCAGGGTCTCTGACCAAATATTGGGCCTGCACGGGAAAGGAGTTCAAGGTTCGAGGGATTGAACTCCGACAACATTCCACACCCGAATGGGTGAGGGGTCTTCAGGAGAAAGGATTGCAATTATTGGCTGACGGCGACCGTGTCCAAGGCCTTCCATCGCCTGCAACCCAACGGTCGGTGTTGGCGCACTACCGAAGCGAACTTGAGCGATTGAAAGCAGGAGAAATTCCTCTTTCTTCCCTCGTGGTCTCGCGAAGAACCTCCAAGGCGTTGGCTGATTATCGCGTGAAGAATCTGACCTACGGTGCGCTCATGCGTGCGCACGAGCGAGGCTATGTTGTACCACCTGGTGGGAAAGTACGCTACGTCGTCGTGGACAGTTCGTCCACCGAACCTCTGCAGCGTGTTCGTTTGGTGGAAGAACTTGAAGCGTCCAACGGGCATCTCTCCGGTTGCAGTGTTCACTACGGTGAACTCGCTGAGCGAGCCATTTGGGCCCTGCTCGCTCCGTTTGGTTGGACCACCGAACAAATTCAACACGATGGCCGACAACCAAGTCTCCTCGAGTTCACTCGTCCTGGTGCTGAAGGCTGAGGATTCCAACCGATGAACGCCTTCTCTTGCGAATAAATCTCCGTTCGGTGAGACGAAAACGGGTTTGCGAGGTGTTTTCGAAAGGTTGCCAATGGCCACGAAGTCCTGAGCGGGGGTGCCGTAGATACAGTCGCCTTCTTCTTCGTACCCCATTCCACGTCCCCTCGAGGTGGTTTTGGGCGTGCCGGTGGAGGTGCTGAAGCAATCGTGGGTCGCTGTATGGCGAGTCAACGACACCTGTGATGGCAAGAACAGCGACATGTTGCCGATGCGCCAATTGTCGAAGAATCCGAACATGCCTGCGAAACAGGGTTCTGGATTCAAGGCGTGAAACCGCATCATCGCTGTGCATGGCAAGTATCCCGTCAACCACGACCATGGGTGCTCGCGTGATGGCAAGTTCGTGCGGCAAGCGCTCGATTTGTCGGTCCAGTTGATGAAGCGTGAATCCCCGACTCAAGTACAACCGCGCAAGGCAGGTTTCCACATCCGCACCCAGTGCTTCCAAGCCGGGGATGAATCGGGAGGGGTCTATCCGACAAGCTCCGTCCACCCAATGCACCACTTCTCCCTGAGCCAATGCATGGATCACCCAATATTCTGCAACACAACGAATGCTCTTGCCAGCACGCCCGGGGCCACTGAGTTGGTAGAGCTGTCCACGTACGGGTTGCAGGGCGCTTGGGTTAATGCCCCAGCGTCGCTCAAGAACCCCTGTGTTGACGTTCGTTGTTGGTCGTTGGTGTTGCATGCGAATCATTGACTGTCGGTGAACGAAGCCATCTATCCTTGCGCAGACCCCTTGGTTGAACTGAATCTCCACATCAAGTTCAAACACCCCTGGCAGTGTTGTGTCCATGTGGTGGACGGTTTGAGTGGGGAAGGAGGCGACGGCCCCCGTGTCATCATTCATTGTGACCTCGATGCTTTTTTTGCAGCGGTTGAAACACTTCACCACGGCTTTGATGACGACGTTCCTCTCATCATCGGCTCCGACCCCAAACAGGGGCGGGGGCGAGGTATTGTCTCCACCTGTAATTACGCTGCGAGGGCCTACGGTATCCGCTCGGCCATGCCAGTTTCCGAGGCATGGCGCCGTTGTCCCGCAGCTCCATTTGGTCCGGCGATGTACATTCGTGGAACTCGGGGATTGTACAGCAGAGCGAGCCGAAAGGTGATGTCGGTTCTGAGTGAAGTGGCTGATGTGTTTGAAAAAGCGAGCATTGACGAAGCCTATCTTGACGTCACGGAACATGTAGGTGGTGATTGGGATGCAGCCCTCGCTTTGGCGACGAATTTGCAGCAGAAGATTCTCGAAACGGTGAACCTGACAGCGTCGTTTGGAATCGCACCGACGCGTCTCGTTGCGAAAATGGCCAGTGAGGTGAACAAACCCAACGGTGTGTTTCGTGTCATGCCCGATGAGGTCCAATCCTTCTTTGTTGGGCGTTCCCTTCGGGACATCCCCGGCATCGGACCAAAGCGCGCAACACAACTTGCCGAGTGGGGCTACACCACGGCGGATGAACTCTACGAGTTGGGTGAATTATCACTTGCACGGCTTGCAGGCGAACGCTTTGCAGCTTGGTTCATGCGAGTGGTTGACGGCGAGAGCAGCGATGTGGTCAGTCCGTTGCGAAGTCGTAAATCAATTGGGAAGGAGCACACGTTTGACCGCGATCAAAACGACCACGAAGAGGTCATGCGTCGTCTTGAGCAATTGGTATCGTTGGTGATGGAACGTGCAGTTGGACTGGGTGTTTCGGGGCGACTGGCCGAGGTAAAAATTCGTTACACCGGTTTTGAAACACACACCTCCGGTCGAAGCATTCCCGTGGCCATGGACGAAGAAGGGGTTTTCAAACGACTTGCGAGCGTTCTCTTTGCGACCAACATCCGCCCCGATTCGTCCGTTCGCCTCATCGGTTTTCGGCTCGGACAATTGGAAATTCCAGCATCTCGCCAGACGACGCTCTTCGAGGAGGAGTAAGTTCACTCCAGCTGATGCATTCGTGTCAGGGTGGCCGTAAACTCGGCCAACTCGTCTGGAATTGTAAGGCCTGCAATGGGTTGATTCAGTGAGATGCCTGCATCTTTCTTTTTGGCCCACGTTTGCCCGTTGAACTCTTGCAAGGCATGCGAAAGCCCGCATAGACGACCGCCTTCATCGGTCCCGACCGCCACTTCGGTGAGTGGTGCTGAGGGGAAGGTGTCCACATCAACCGCTGATGTCCCGTACACCGTGCTTGAGATGTGGTGGGTGAAGAAGGGGCAGACGGGGCTGAAAGCCGCCATGAAATCACGCACGATGCGATGCAGGGTCCACGCTGCAGCTTCGTCCTCATCGTAGAGTCTTGACTTGACCATTTCGAGGTAGTGGCTTGGAAGCAGACCCGTACCGAACGTTTTCAGAGCCTGGGTGGCCGTGTAGATGTCCAAGTTTGACCACGACGATTCGACGGTGTGCATGGTGTTTTGGAATTCAGCGAGAATCCAACGGTCCTCTGGGGCCAAGGATGCGGGCGGGGCATCAAGGTCCTCAGGAACATCAAATTGAGAAGCAAATCGGGCGACGTTGAACAATTTCGTTAAGACACCGAAGTACTTCTTCTCAATTTCTTCGGGATTGATGTGGAAATCATCACCCACTTGAGCGTCGCAAGCCTTCCACAATCGGAAACACTCACTGCCAATTTTGTTCGCTCGCAGTTTAACCGAACCGTCGGGGCCCTTCACTTGCCACGAACCGGTTCGCCCACCTGCTCCGCATTCAAGAACCGAGTCGGCGTCAATACCGTTGCCGAGGGATTTGCTCATCTTTCGTCCCCAAGGGTCCATGCCGAGGCCATCAATCCACACATGTTGGAAGCCAGGCTGGTCCAAAACCAGGGTCGACTTGAGCAGCGTGTAGTACAGCCATGTGCGAACAATTTCTTTTCCTTGTGGCCGCAGTGCGGTGGGGAAGGCCTTGGCAAAGACGTCGGGGTGGTTGAGATATCCGCTGACGAAGAGGTTTGAGTTTGAAGAATCCATCCACGTATCAAACACTTTCTCCTCGCCGACGATGGCCCCGAGTGTGTCTCGGATGTCCTCAAACGCTCCCAGGTCCTCACGAGTTTCTCGGTCGAGCACTCGACTTCCCGAAGGGGGGCTATCTTTCCATGGTTGCACATAGGTCCCAGCGGGTGGAACAACCACCATTGACTCGTCTTCACTGTACCAGATTGGAATTTCTGTGTGGTACCATCGACGGCGACTGATGGGCCAATCAATGCTGATGTTGTCCATCCAGTCAAGGAGGAATTGGCGATTACGAACCGGGTGGAAGCGAATGGAATCGATGTGTTCTCGCATGCGGTCTTGGATGTGGGTTTGACGCACATACCACTCTTTGAGAAGGATGATTTCAACAGGGTTCTTTCCACGTTCTGAAACGGGTATGTCCTGGTCTCGCTCCACCGCTTGCACCAATCGGCCTGATTGCTCGAGCAATTCAATGGCCTGTGCTCGCGCCTCCAAAACCGTCAATCCCTGCAAAGGCCCAGAGACGTCCGTCATCTTTCCTTCGAGGTCAATGGCTTGGAACGGCGCAAGGCCCAATTCTCTGAAAACGGCCACGTCGTTTTGGTCACCAAACGAACAGACCATCAACACACCTGTGCCGAAATCGGATTTCACGGAGGGATGTTGCTGAATGCTCACCGTGGTTGAGCGTCCACTGGTTTGCATTGGAAGCGAAATCTGTTGGCCAACCAAGTGCTTGTACCGTTCGTCTTCAGGATGAACAACAACAACGCCACAGGCACAGATGAGTTCAGGACGGGTTGTCGAGATAACCAATTCAGTACCGTCTTCACAGGTCCAACGCACATCAACGAGTTTTGTTTTGCGAGGAAGTCGTTCCACTTCAGCGTCGGCGATGGTGGTGCCCTCAACGGGGTCGTAGATATTGGGGCGGAGGTCTTCAACGATGTCGCCTTTCTTGAACAATTCAACAAAGATGGACTGGGTGACACTGCGATAATCTGGTGCATCGGTCAAGTATTCCCGAGAAAAATCACAGGACAATCCGACGCGCTTTGCCGTGTTTCGCATGGCTTGGGTAAATGATTCGATGGTGGTTTCACAGAGTTTGAGAAATTCTTCTCGGTCGTATGTCTTCATCTTGCGCTTGGTGTTTTTCTCAACGGTGAATTCAATGTTAATCCCGTTTCTATCAACGCCCCAAGGGAAGTAAACCTCCTTTCCAAGAAGCCGTTGACTTCGGGCAAGGACATCGATCATCGAGTATTGAGCGACCGCACCGATGTGCCATGTGCCGGAGGGGTAGGGAGGTGGTGTGTCAATGACAAAGAATTCCTTCCCGCTTTTTGGGTTGAACCCGTAGCGTCCGCTGTACGCTTCCTCATCAGCGTAGTGGGCTTCTTGAATGGTCTTCTCGAGGTCAATGGACCATCTTTTTTCGGGGATTTTTGGGGCTGGCATGTGCCTCACCTGGCCCCGCCTCGGTCAATGAGGTGGGTCCAATCGGTCGGATGAGGGACATCATTTCAACCCGTCGGCTGAACCAAGAAAGACGAGGTGGCAACGTCCGTGGCGAAGGTAAGCCTTTGAAGGTCAATGGTTTGGCCGACATTGAGGTGATGGTGTGGCTTCGCAAGATGACGCTTCAAAAATCACCGCACCTGAGGAATCTATGCCCGTCTCCGAAGGAAACCGGCGCCTTGATACCATCTCTGGAAAGAGTCGAGCGGTCAGGGACCAACTCGTTGGGCAAATGAAAACCATTGATTCCAAAAGAACGCTCGATGCTGTGTTGGATGCACCGAAGCGATTCAAACGGGAGTGGCAAAAAACTGGAGCCACCGGTGCTATCACCAAATTCCCGATTCCAACCATTCTCGTTTTCTTGTTGCTCACTGTTTACTTCGTGACCCAATCGGGTTTTCTTGATGGCACGCAGTTCGACGACGACCCCGAAAATCCGGCTCTGAACGTCAACGGGGACTTGGAAGTCTACCTCCCTGATGGGAGTCGGGTAGCTGAACTCATTGGAAAAGTCGAAGAAGATTGGTCGACCAACGTGATGGTTGTCTACATTGAATCGAACAAGAATAACATCACGGACCAGCGGATTTTGCAAGAAATCAGTTATGTGGAAAACATTCTCAATCCATACCTCTCTGACGATTCTGACGACGTCATCTACATTCTCTCCCTCTCCACCGTGCTAAAAGAAGTGAATTCCAGTGCACCGCGTATACGAGAGGCCATCATCACAGAAGTTGGTGAGCTTGGATGTTCGAACGACCCGACCGAAGATTGCCCTTCACGGAACTTGGCTGAAAATTTGAACGAGGCCATGGCCACAACCGACGACACCTTCGGCGGTTCTTATGAAATTCCAAGTCAGACCACCATCGACCTTGTGGTTGGTGAAATGTACACCGACGAGGGTGAACCATCGGCCGGTATGAACAAACTCGCTCGGGACATTGCGGGTGGTGAAGACGGTGGGCCTGATGGTCTGCTCGACCGAGCCATCATGGCCATTGCCGTCACGGAAGAGCGACCAGCGAAAGACATCATTGCCGACACACAGGAAGTTCTGGATACCATTTCCATGATGGAACGCGCTTGCCTGTACGATGCAAACGGCAACCCGGTGGAATCCGAGGGCGTTTGCAACTGGGAAGACCTTGGACTGACCATGGTGCTCACCGGGCCGGTTCCAATCACCAACGCCGTTACAGAATTTTCGTTCAAACTCTTTTGGGACATTTTCCCGAAGGCCGTTGTTTTGGTTGCCATCGGATTGTTTGTATTCCACTCTGACCTTCTCCAAGCCGGTTTGACGGGTATTCGCCCCCTTCAAGGTTTCAAAGTCATCGTCATTGCCGGTTTACCCACACTTTGTGCTGTTTTCTGGACCTTAGGTCTCATCGGTGCGACGAATTACGAAGTTACCATGACGGTGATCATCGTCGGCCCCATCTTACTCGCGTTGGGTGTATCGTACGGGTTACACATCACCAATCGCTACGCGGAAGAAGAAGGTACGAAGAGCGAGAAAATGCGGGCATCCTTGAGTTCTACTGGGCGTGCCGTTTTCCTTTCTGCTGTAACCACGGTGATCGGTTTCATCTCCCTTGTGTTCACGCCGATGGCGCCCATCCAAACGGTGGGCATAGCCCTCTCCGGTGGTATTGTCATCGTCTATTTCCTCACGATGTTCATGGTTCCCAACCTTACCTTGATTTTGGACTTAAAGAAGCCAAAACATCCTCCACTGAAGGCCTTTGATGTTCTGGTCGACATCCCTGTGAAGCGGAACAGAGGCGTCATTGGGATTTTCATCTTGATGATTCTACTTTCGGCCACGATTGGCCAGGCCAATGTTGAGGAGAACATCGATTTGCTCGGTATGGCCCCTGAAGGAGAATCCCCTGTTGTCAAAATGAAGCAGTACAGTCGTGAGTTTGAAGCAGGACAAGTCGGTATGGTGCTGGTCAACGCCAACGTCAGCGGTGATTTCAACGACGAGGATGTCTCGAACGATGACCCCGTGGCGATTTTACAGAAAATAGACAATCTGGAAGCCTCATTGAACACCGTTGAGAACACGACGGCCGTGTCGGTTGTTTTCTTGATGAAATCCTCGGGTGTGCAGGTGACCGTTTCGGGTGAACAGGTCAACGAGTTGTTCCAATTGATTCCATGCGCTGGTAATGAACAATGCGAAGACGTCAAGTCCACCGCTGATGTTTTGCTCAACCAAAGCCAATCATTGGATGGCTCTTTTTGGGACCTGCTTAACGACCCTGACGCCTTTGGTTTGCCTGGTTCACAGCAGAGCCAAATTTTCCTTTTGGACGTGTTTTATGCTTCATTGACAAAGGAAACCCGCGAAATCTTCGTCAGCGAGGACTTCAGCCGTTCCCTCATCTACGTTGACATGCCGTTCATTCCTGTGGCCGACACCGCCAAGAGCGTGAATTCAGTCAACGAAAAAGCCGCCACGTTCCAAGGTCGATACGGCGAAACAGCAGAGGAGTTGACCGGTGTTGCTGCAACCGCTATTGAGGTCAACGAACTCATCGTCGGCTCTCAATGGACCTCCCTTGGTTTTGCAATTATCCTCACCCTCATCACCCTCGCCATCGTGTTCAGGGATATTCGCTACTCAATTTGGACCACTTCGCCGGTGATTGCAACGGTGGCTTTGCAGTGGCTGGTCATGTGGCGAATGGATGTGCCGTTATCCCTTGTAACGGTCATGATAGGCTCTATTTTGGTTGGTGTTGGTGTGGACTTCTCAATCCACATTGCGAACAGAATACGCGAACTCGGTGGAGGCATTCAAGCGATTCGTAGCGCAGCGGTTGGAACGGGAATGTCACTCTTTGAGGCTGCTGTGGTCACTTCGCTGGGCATGTTCACTGCGTACGACATTCCGATTCCTGAAATCACGCCGTTTATCACGGTCATCCTCATTTTGCTCTGGGTTGCTGCCGCCAGTGCACTCATCCTTTTGCCGGCTATTTTCGTCACCCTCGAAAAGATGGGTATCGGGGCTGTCAGTGGAAGCAATAACATGGCGAAGAAACTCGGTTTAATTCGAACAGCTTCTGCGACAGAAGACGTGATGGAAGCTGCATTGATTGACGATGTGGTCGATGCTTGGTGAGCGCTGAGTCCATAGACCCCTTTGGTCTCCCATCGACCATGAACCACTGGTTGATGAAATCCGAGTTGGACGTCTATCCCTACAGTCAACTCGTTGCAGACGGTTGGACCCATTGGGATGGTGTGAGGAATTACCAGGCCCGAAACATGATGAGGGACGCCATGAAGGTAGGTGATTTGGTGTTGTTTTACCACTCAAACACGAAGCCCCCTCATGTGGCCGGCGTGGCTCGTGTCACCCGTGAAGGGTACGGAGATTTCACCTCTTGGGACGCCTCCAGCAAATACTTTGATGAAAAATCCACGGCAGACAACCCCCGTTGGTTCATGGTTGATATTGAACCGGTTTGTGAATTGACCATGGTCCCCCTTCAGGACATGAAGGACAACCCAAATCTGGACGGAATGCCGCTTCTGCAACGTGGGCAGCGCCTTTCGGTTCAACCGGTTACTGAGGAACAATTTGCCGAGGTTCTGCGCATGGCTGGCGTGGATGCCGCTGATTTGTGAACAGGTGATGTCATGACCGAACCCGTGCCCGTCTCTTCTCGAGCCGCCAACATCGAGTACGCGATTCGGGACGTTGTGGTTCCTGCCGTTCAACTTGAGGCAGAGGGGCATGAAATCATCAAACTGAACATTGGCGACCCCATTGCTTACCCTGGTTTGCCAACGCCTCCTCACATGGTTGATGCCTATGTGGAGGCTCTGAAGGGCGGGCATAATGGCTATTCTCCATCCTATGGTCTGCCTCAACTTCGGGAAGCCATTGCCAACGATGAGCGACGAAAGGGATGGGATGCGACCCCCGATGACATCTATGTTTGTCATGGGGTTACCGAAGCCTTGCAATTGATTTTCGCAGCCGTTCTCGAGGAGGGCTCCAAGGTGCTCGCCCCAGGTCCTCACTACCCTCCTTACATGGCCTATCCGCAGATGTATGGTGCCCAAACGGTTGAGTACAAACTTCACCAAAACGATGGATGGAAGCCTGATTTCTCAGATATATCTTCCAAAATGGACGATGACGTTCGATTGCTGGTTTTGATCAATCCCAACAATCCCTGCGGGACGGTGTGCGGCCCAGAGGACGTGGATGAGTTGCTCGCCATCGCCCGAGCCTATCCGAATTGCATTGTCGTCGCCGATGAGATTTACGATGGTTTGGATTTCACTGGGCGTCATGTCTCGGTTGCAAGTCGGAGTTCAGATGTGCCCGTGATTTCATTGAACGGCGTCTCCAAGGTATACTACGCACCAGGGTGGCGTATTGGGTACATGGCGCTTCATGACCCATCCCATCGATTGAGTCTTGTTCGTGACGGTCTTGAGCGCCTTCTTCGGTCAAGGCTCTGTGCTTCCACGCCCGCTCAACTTGGTTATCTCGCCGGGTTGACCGGTGACCGTGCATGGATGGAAAGGTACGGCCAGAAGGTCATGAGTCAACGGGACCATTGCCTGAAACGAATCGCTGGCATTGAGGGTTTGGAAGTGGAACAACCAGGTGGCGCATTCTACATGTTTATTCGTCTCACTGATGAGCAATGGGCAGCCGATGACAAAGACTTCGTTTTGCGTTTACTCCACGAAGAACATGTCCTTCTCGTCCACGGAAGTGGTTTTTCACCCGAACTTGGGAAAGGCCACGTTCGCCTCGTCTATTTGGCAGATATTGAGGTCCTGGACGAAGCCTTTGACCGAATGGATCGATTCCTGCGAAAGCATCGCTCCTCAGTTGCCATGTCGTAGGAGAATTCATCAATCCCAAACCGGAGGGCTTGATACATGAGCCGCAGGCAAATGCTCGGCATCGCCACAGTTTGTGCGCTGTTGGCTGTGCCAAATGCATCTGCGGCTTCGGTAAGCACCGCATCGGAGGTCTCTGTTGCAACCCTTGCACCGCTCCTCTGTGCACTGGCCATCGCCTTTTTTGTGCGCCGATGGTTCATACCACAACAGTTGAAGAATTTACAGGTGGCCTTTGAAATTGAAGATGACCTCTACGAAGTCCATCGAATCACTCGCACATTACGAGATTCCAGACGATTGCTGAAAGCCGGGCGGGTTGGCTATGGTGTTTTGCTTTACATGATGGGTCTGACCGGCGTGTTAATTCTCATCGCTGAACTGTTGTTCAACGCTGCGGTCTTTGCACAGTTCAACCTCTACATCATCTCGGCATTGATTTTGATTCCTGTGCTTATCTCTCCATGGGAGACGCTCAACAGTCAACTCGCTGGTCGACGACGTGAAGTACGTTCTTCGGTCAGTGCCGACCTTATTCGACGCATCTTTACGCTCGCTTTTCTCGTCATCATCACGCTCTTGGTCCTCGCCTATGGTTTGCGATTAAACGGCACCCTTACGCCGACGTGGATCGCCTTTGCCATGTTGACGTTTATGGCACCAACAATTTTTGCTTATGGCCGAATCATGGGTGCTTCTTGGAACATGCTGCTCATCAACAAGTGGCGAACCGCACGTGGACGAAAAAACCCCATTGACCCCGATAAGAATGGATTCATTGGCCGTCTGTTTTCCTTCCTGTTGGTTCTCTTCCTCTTGACCATGCCCATCACAGCGCTCAACGGGATTGCGACGGTCTTCTATGTCATGGTAAACGATCCACCCAACGCAGAAGAGGTGTTGAATTATGGAGGGATTATCGGCTACTCCATTTTCGTACGCATCGACTTGATTTCCGAGATTCTTTTCCATTGGGAGTTCATCAAAGCCCTCCCTCAATTCCTCTCGTTGTATCTCACGCTCAACATCGCCATCGTCGGGTTGGCATTCATCTTTGAACTGACACGCAACTTGATTCTCGGTGGTCAATCCTTTGGCGGAATGTTTGGCGTAATTTTGGACACACCTCGTGAGATACGAGCAGAAAAGACAGCGCAAGCGAGACAGCTCACCTTTGCCTTTGCTGGGTTTTCTGGGTATACGGTGCTTTTGCTGATTCTGGTATGCTACAAGGAATTCGGTGGACTGATGCCGTTTACGAGCACACTTGAAGCGAATAATTTTGACGAAGAGATGCGATTGCTCACCGTTTGGTTATTTATCGCCGTGGGCCAATTGGTTTTCTTGATGACGTGGTTGCTTTCAATCAGTCGTTTTGCTCATCTCCGCAGCCTCCGATTTGATTTGAATCCCGATGAACGCCGAGAAGGTGCGGTTCTTCTTGAGGGTGGAGATAAACTCCAAAACTTGGTGGAAAACGCCGCTTACAACGAAGATTTGGACATGCTTATCCGGATACAGACCCATGATTTTCCGGGGGACCAAGCGCTCATTCGGCAGGAACAATCTCGGGCCGCCATGTGGGAAAAGGCACTTCGAGGACTTTGGCCTGAAGCCATTGAAGCGAGTCGTAAACTTCTGGCGCAAACTGGAGGTGATAACGATGAGGCCCGAATGATCATCGCCACAGGTTACATGGCGCTGCGTCGGCTTGATGCCGCCAGAGAAGCGCTTCACGGCCTTCAACAGCCCGAAGGATATGATGAGCCCGAGATCTTGTCGTTTATTTGCGAATGGTTGGACCCGTGGAACGGTTCGGTAACTGAAGACGATTTATGGGATTGGGAAAACAACTCGACCATTGACTATCTCCAACTCCTGTTGAACATGATGCGTGCATGGAAACCCCAGCCCAGTGAAATGATGGTGCATAACGACAAGATTTCACAAACTGGACAACTTTCGATGGTCGCACTGCTTCGGGCTCAGCGCTTGTACGATGAAGCGCTTGAGTTGTCACTCACCTTGGTTCGTAGTGACCCAACTGGTGTCCGGCCTCGCCTGGCCGTTGCCCTGTGTCTGCTTGACACGGGACAGTGGCACGACGCAAAGACCATCCTTGACGAACTGATCAAAAGCGATAGCAAGGACCCGCGTGTCTTGGCCCTCGCTGTGATCTTTGGGTATGGTACCAAAGGCCGCGAACACATGGAGGTCTCGTTGGTTCTTGATGACCAAAAGGAAACCAAGAAATGGATGGATGCAGCACCGGTGAATGCTTATGCGGCCCTTCTCCAAAAGGGTGGATTGGATGAGGCCGTCAATGCCAACGTCATGATCGTTGCACACGAAGCGACCCGTCGTGCCATGCCTCCTCGGTTTTCTGCGGGCGTCCTCTCCAATATTTTCCAATACCTTGTGCTGATTCCAATGTACTTTGTTCTCGGAATCTTGACCTTCCAAGAAGTGGGCCAAACTGAGGGCTTGTCGGTTCTTGGTGGATTGCTCTTCCTGCACTATTCTTATCGGCGAATCATGCGGCAACAAGAACATCAAATCAAGCATCGAGACCAGCGCGGTATGATCAAGTACGCACGAAGGATGAGGCGATTCAAAGCGACGCCGCAGGCCAGTAATATTCCGATTGGAAATCACCTTCTTCTTGGTGGAATTTTGGTCACCGTCAACGGGGTCGTCCTTGACATCGGTTTCCCAGCATGGCTGTTTGAACGGCTACCAAAGGAGCCTGAAAAGAGAGTCCGCCAACGACTTCGTAGGCGAGCAGTCGCCATTGAAAAAGGTCGAACGCCAAGGGTCTCACCTCTTGGCAAAGCGTGGTGGTTGAAGCGTCCGAAAGAGCATGGTGAGACGGGTCCCATGCTTGAGCGCAACATCGGGCCTGTAGCCTATCGTGGCCGAACGAATTACATCCGCAAGAAAGAGGCGCAATCACTCAACGATGCAGCTCAAGGAAAGGAGACGCCCCTCCAAAAGCGATTCATTCCACGAAACACCATTCGTAGTGAACGCACGTGAGGAGGCGGCCAGAACTCCTGAAACGAGGGTTCAAAGACTGTCCATTGAAGTTCGGGTCATGTCCAAAATCCCGGGTGGTTGGGGCGCTTCAAAAGAACATCTGAAACTTGCCGATAGGATCCTCGCAGCGGTTCGCTCAAGTGGCGAATTGTATCGCAACGGCTTGGGCATGATCGCCTCTGAAAACATCATCTCGCCTGCTGTCAGAGATATTGTTGGTAGCGACCTTCACGGCCGATATGCGGAGGGCTTACCCGGAAAACGGTACTACCAGGGATGCGATGATTTTGACACCATCGAAGCCTTGGGAATTGAACTCGCACAAGAGGTCTTCAAAGCTCCATTTGCCAACATCCAATCAACCTCTGGAACGGTTTCAAACATTGGAGCACTGAAGGCGCTTGCGAAGCCCGGTGACGCCATAACTGCCGTCTCAACCGCCGACGGCGGCCATATCTCCCACGCCCGTATGGGCGCAGTGGGTCTTCGAGACCTCAACCTGACGACCTACCCTTGGAATGAAGAACGAATGGAGCCAGATATTGATGCAGCCTGCAAAACGATTCGCGAGGTCCAACCCAAGGTTGCGTTGTTTGGGCAATCGGTGTTTCTCTTCCCAACCCCGCTGCAAGAGATGGCTGATGCCGCAAAGGAAGTTGGGGCCTCGGTCATGTACGACGGCGCTCATGTCTTGGGCTTAATCGCCGGAGGACAATTCCAAGACCCCCTTCGTGAAGGGGCCGACCTGATGACCGGTTCAAGTCACAAGACTTTCCCTGGCCCTCAAGGAGGATTCTTGCTGTCGTCTTCCGAAGATGCGTCCTTCCAACGTCGGCTCAACACGGCGATGTTTCCCGGTGTCTGCTCATCGTATCATCTGCACCATGTTGCGGGTAAGGTCATGGCGTTGGCTGAATTCAAAGAATACGGGGAGGCCTATGCAAAGGACACCGTCAACAACGCCCAAGCTTTCGCATCTGCTCTTGCGAGCGAAGGTTTTGATGTATTGGCAGAAAGTCGAGGGTACACAGCATCTCATCAAGTTTTGACCCGTCATGGTGAGTTGGATTCCGGCGCCGGAGCCAAAGCAGCCCAACGCCTTGAAGAGGCCGGCATCATCACCAACATGAACATGCTACCGGGTGATACCAAAGCACTCGCTCCGTCTGGTTTACGCTTGGGTGTTCAGGAATTAACACGCGTAGGATTCTCAGAACACGACATGGAAGAAGTTGCCCGATTTTATGCAAGAGTGTTGCTACGCGATGAAGACCCTGCGGCCGTGAAACGAGATGTTCATGCGTTGAAAGCGGACCATCAAACCATACGTTATTGTTTCAACGAGGGCGAACGAACGGGTTATCCTGAGTAGGTTGGAACGTTGATGAGTGATACGTTCTTCGAATTGGACACATCCTTTGTGTTTGGTGATGATGGATTTTTCCTTGATCCTTTTGGCCAGCCGTGCGTGCTGATGGGTGTCGTTGAATTTTCGAAATTCTGCCATCATCTTGATGCATCGTTTGAATCACCCCTCGGTCGGAAGTTCATCTATGCGGCAACGGATGCCGAAGAACGGATTCTTTCGTGCTATCCGAGCGTTCAATTTGGCCGCTGGTTTGGGAAATCAAAGGCAAAAAAAAGACTCCAAAAACGAGCGATGGAGATGGGTTGGGGTGATTTTGGTGAAGCATCAATTTCTGGGCCAGCCCATGATGGCTTAACCGTGGGTTTCTCATTGGCCCACCACGAGCACATCTCAAAGCAACGGGCGAATGTGGAATGGAACCAAGTCAGTGCAGACATGATTCATTTGGAATACTCTCCGAAAAACGAGAACATCACACCTGCCCCCTCCCCTCCCCACTTTCCATGGTTTGGTTCAAAGCATCGTGGAAGTTCGTTGCGTCAACTCGATGTTGAACTCGACCGGAGGTCGTCTTCGTTCTTCAACGGTGATGAGCGTTCCTTTTTCCTCCCCACTCATGTCTTCTCATACCTGTTTGCTTCAATCGTTGGCAGGCCTCTCTCGGAGGATATTTCTGCTCAATTCAGCCTCGAAATCGAAGAAAGCATTGAGCATCCAAACACGTTTCGTGCTGCCATTCTTGCGGCCAAACAGGCTTTTGAAGCAAATGAACGACCCGTGTATGTTCAATCAGCGAGCGATTGGGAGGGGCATTTTGCGGACCGATTGACCAAGAGAGGATTTGGCAAGGTGCAGGTAGAACAAAGCATCATTGACACGGAGAGTTCTGTCTTTTCAGTTCATTCACCTGTTGCACCTGTGGCGATAGGTTTGCTGATTGGCATGTGGCAGAGGGCTCACGGCGTGATTGGTGAGGTCAAGATTGAAGTTACCTCAACTGACCTTTCGGTCAGCATCTCCCCTCGTCGTGTAGATTATGCCTGATTTTTCTATCGAAAAACGATGCACGCCACTGTTTTGTTTTGCTCAATTGTGGTCAAGGTTCATAACCGAATCAACGCCTCGGTGTAAGTGCACAGCGGTGCCGGGTGTTACACATGAGTCTCAATCACAATCAAATGGCCTATGTAGCCATCGTTTCAACCTTGATTTTTGGCTCCCTTTTCGTGGGTGTTTCAGGTTTCTTCCAAACCAGCGAAGACATTGGTGGCTTCGACAGTGCAGTTGAGGAGGATATCCGTGGCGAATCCGAGTTGATGTCCGCTGCTCTCGACACCGACGGGGATGGTCTTTCGGACAAACTTGAGGAAACTCAGTACGGTACGGACGTTAATGACCCGGACACCGATAATGACGGGATGAGCGATGGCTGGGAAGTTCAACACGGGCTCAATCCACTTGACAACGGGGAATCAGAGGATTTGGAGATAGACCCAACACAGAACGATGATTCCAGTGATGCACAAGTTGAGAATGAAACAGATTCGTGGCCAGACCCAAGTCAAGGCCCCAATGGCGACCCTGACCGAGACGGACTCACCAACCAAGCCGAACAAGAACTCGGTACGGACCCACAACGTGCAGACACCGATAACGACGGCCTGAACGACCGCTGGGAGTCGCTCTACACGACCAGCGTTCAAACGCCTGGTGGTGAAGTGGTGTTGTTCAACCCTCTGGACGGTAACTGGGACTGCCTTCTCCTCGACCAAGCCATGGTCGATGCCCTTGAGACCCGGTTCAACGGCGAAGACGGTATGGCCGAATGGGACGACCTCGCCTCGAACGGTCGCCATTCCTGCGACATGGTTTTGGACACCGATGATGATGGCCTTGCCAACTTCGAAGAAGAAGCGTTTGGAACGAACCCCACTGCACGAGATTCGGACCAGGACCTCATCGACGACATCGTTGAGGTTGCCAACGTCTCTATCGGTCTTTACACCGGATTGGGTGAGAACTGCAATGAGCCACTGCTTGACCCGTTGCCTCACATCGGGCCATTCTTTGGCGTTGAGCGAAACTGGTTCCTCATGGACATGGACGGTGACGGTCTTCTCAACGGCCCATCGGATTGGGACACGGACGGTGACGGTATGCCCGATGGTTTCGAATTCTGCTACTCTGATGCCTCCATGGCACCAAGTGCTGCCTATGTGCTCAACCCAGCCAACGCCTCGGACGGCTACGGAGACTGGGACGAAGACGGCATGAACAACCTCGAAGAATACCAGGTTGCTCAGATCTTTGGTGAGGGCAACTTCACCTCTCCGTGGCTCGAAGACACCGACGAGGATGAAATGCCTGACCAGTGGGAAGCCTCCAACGGTCTTCACCCACGTTCCGCTCTCAACCGAGACCAGGACCCCGACATGGACGGCTACGACCTTGACGCAGACGGTGATGTGATGTACAGTGAATTGGAAAACACTGCTATCGTTCACACCGTTGATGTTGTACTCGGTCAGCAAGTTTCAGCCAACCAACAAGTGGCCTCTGCACGTGTCACGCTGGCCGGTGGTAATCAGCAAGTGATTCCCATGCGTGCGCCGGTTGATGGCTACGTCTACGAGCTCAACGTTGTTCTTGGACAGAGCATTGAATCTCGTCTCTTCAGTTGGATGAACATCGTTGAGGAAGAAGAACGATTCACCAACGTGATGGAGTACAAAGCCAACGACCGAGACCAAGACGGTATCTTGGACGGCCGTAGCACCAACCCACTCAACGCAGATACCGATTCAGATGGCCTCATTGACGGAATTGAAGTCATGGGCTGGGAAATTCTGGTCGTTAACCGTGGTGTCCAACCCACTTGGGTGACCTCCGACCCAGGCTTGTATGACACGGATGCTGACGGTCTTTCAGACTATGATGAATTCTCGTCCACCTGCAACCTTGGCGGCTCAAACGCTTCAAACCCTGATACGGACTCTGACGGTCTAACGGACCTTGAGGAAGCCGGTGACAACTTCATGTGGGAAGGCGAGGCCTATTCCACCAGTCCGTGCATGTTTGACACTGATAACGATGGTTTGGAAGACGGTGAAGAAGTCGTCGCAGGAGCTGACAATTTCCTGACCCACGCAAACAACTCCGATACCGATGATGATGGCCTTATCGACGGACAGGAGGTCCTCTTTGTCCCTCGTCCGTTCCAAAATCCTACCAATCCGCTGCTCAACGATACAGATGCTGATGGCATGCTGGACGGTTGGGAAATGCAGGTGAAATCTGCAGAGGACAACACCAATTCACACAGCCTATGGGTGGCGACATCCACATGGGAACGTCCTGGCTGTGAACCAACTCAATCCAATTCTTGTACGATGCAACCAGGTGGTTATGTGTGGCAGAATTGGCTCGGAGGCTTTGCTCTTGAACCGAAATTCCAAGTCAGTGAAATGAACTTGACGGGCTTCCAAATGCCATCAAACAGCTTGTGTGATGGTTGCAATGGGCGTTGGGCTTTGGACCCATCACTCAGTTCGCTGAAGGACGACACGTTTGATGTTGACAACGACACGCTCGCCAACGGCATGGAAGCCCCAGATCGTTGGGACACCAACCCCGTTGACGACGACACCGACGGCGACATGCTTCCAGATGGCTGGGAAGTTTACTACTCCCAACTCGCCTTTGAAACCGGCTTGGCAGACAACGAAACCGTTGGTGTCTACGGTGCTCGTGGTGTGATGGACCCATCCATGCCAGACAGTGATTTGGACGGCATCGACGATGGTCTTGAGGACCCAGATAGCGACGGCCTCAACCGAAGTGGTCTCATCAAGCGATACTGCCCCGGCTACAACGACTCTACAAATTCGGAATGCAATATTGACCCTGATACCCCTGATGGACAGCGCTTCTACGAGAACCTTGAGAATTACACGAACTTTGAGGAAATGCAGAACGGCACCAATCCAATCACCAACGACACCGACGGCGATGATTGGAATGACGGACCTGAGGTTTACTACCAAGACCACGACGACGACGGTATGGCGACTGGATGGGAGTACCACTTCCAATTCGACCCGTACGATGGTGCAGACCGCATGGTGGATACTGACGGTGATGGACACGTGAACTTCTGTGAGTACAAGTGGGATACGAACCCAAGGAACCCCGTGTCCTACCCCGGCCAAGGTGAGTTGTGCGACCCGTTCAGTGATTGATGGCGATGGAACAGATGAAGTTCAGCGGTAGAGGCATCACGTGCCTGATGGTGAGCCTTCTCGTGCTGAGTCTCGCTCCGTTTACGACGCAAGCAACACATGCGGGCAACAATCAAGCGGCTAATCCGATTGATTTTGGCGCTTCCAACGGTGCTCAGTTTCTTGATGTTCTCAATCTAAGCGGCACATCAAGTGTACCGTTGAGGAATGCGAGCTGGTCGATTGTCAACATCTCCGGGCAAACCCCGACCACCTTGCTCAATGGGCCGTTCTTGACCTCCGTTCAACCCGTTTCTGAGGATCTATTTTCTTGGAATTTGGTGGTTGATGTTCCCGAAATAGAATGCACCTGTTTTGTTGATATCAGCATCGACGACGCTGCGGCCGAACCCATCTCGTCTCGCCTCATCGTTTACCTCGGAATCAATCATCATCGGCCTGTCTTTATCCACGAACTGGATTTCTTGCCTGGACCAGAGTCATCAATGATGTCGGCAGGAGATGGTCATGTTGCCATATTGGCATCAGAATTGAACATCTCGTATGATTTGATTTCTCCGCCTGCCAGCGGCGCCATCGTGAGCGTGTCCGCCCTTGTTTGTCCCGCACCATTTGGGGTATGTACGGTTTCTCCAGTTGAAGTGGATATTCCGTTCACCTTTGACCATGAAGGTCTGCATCTGACCATCAATCCAGATTCGTTCCAATTGGATGAAGGTCTTTGGCAGTTTGATTTCACGGCAAAGGATTCACTTCTGCGAACAACGGGTGCCATGAGGACAGTTTTCCTTCACGACACACAACCACCGACTGTCTCATTGAATCTTGACGCGACGGTGAACGAGCGTGAACCGTTGAATGTCTATGCCAGCCTCGATGATGGATACAACGGTGCCACCTACATCATGACCTGGGCCATCGAAGGCGAGAACGGTGAGCGCCGAGCACCGTCGTCGGATGAATTCGTGAGTGATGACCATATACTGCTGAATTTGACTGAACAAGGCGTCTATACGGTTCATCTTTCTGTTCGCGACCGTGGCGGATACTTCGCACAAGCATCAGAATCCTTTACGGTGTTGAACCTTCGGCCAACGGCTCAAATTACCATCGACGGGCTGGTACTCGATGAGATGGGCCAATTGACGTTTGAAGTGGAAGAAAGTTGGGAATTGAACGCAAGTCAAAGTTTTGACAATGAAAATGTCGACTATCTTTGGGTCATCAACGACGACCGTTCGGTTCGGGGTACATCCACACTGGCTTCTGACCAACTGTCTGAACCGGGTTTGCATCGGATTGAGTTGATTGTGTTTGATGACGATGGTGCAACCCACTCGACCGTGGTTGAATTGGAGATTCTTTCAGCCACAACAACGAATGAACAACATGTCTCCTCTATTGCCTTGATTTTCCTTGTTGGTATCATCGCCACCGTCTTGATTCTTCGTTCCAGAAAAACCCCTTCGTTGGACCTTCCAAAATGGAGTTCTTCCAATTCCCCAACCCATGTGCAGACCATGGACTTCAGTCAACGAACGGATGCAACGATTGAAGAAGACGAACCCCGAGGGTGAAGCATGTTCGCAGAGGCCATGGCGAGGTTGCCAACCCGTCCAGCGCAAACGACCATCCAAGAATATCGTGAACGTCAACACCGTTTGACATCGCAAATCCGTCAAGACGATGTTCTGATTCTCGCCTCACCACCTTTCGCTGTTCACTCTAACGATGTCGAGTATCGCTATCGTACCTCAAGTGATTTGTTGTACATGACGGGCTGGACAGAGCCAGAAACGGTGTTTGTTTTGCGCCATAACGAGGGAACTTGGATTTCCTCCTTGTTTGTTCAACCTCAAGACACATTGAAGGAAATATGGGAAGGTCGACGTCCCGGCATTGAGGGCGCTATGTCCAATTTTGCTGTGGATGAGGCCTACAACAACGACCAACTTGAGGAGAAATTGGAGGGTTGGTTGACCGATGCTCGTCGTGTCTTCCACAGGGGTGGTGTGCATGCTGGCATTGACCGTTTGGTTGAATCGGCTGTTCGCCGTCGAGACCGTGCTCGTCAACATTTCGGTACCGGCCCGGTCGCTGTCGAGGACCCGTCTGGCATGTTGGCTGAATTACGCCTGCGTAAGTCCTCATCGGAAATCGAGCAGATGGTCTATGCGAGCAAAGTGGCTGCAATTGCCCACGAACTTGCCATGCGGCACAGCCGTGAAGGTGTCACAGAGTATCAGTTGCAATCCGTGATTGAAGGCTTCTTTTCTTATGCAGGTGCCTCGGGATGGTCCTACCCTTCCATCGTTGGGTGTGGGGAGAACGCCACAATTCTTCACTACACGACCAACCAAGATGTCTGTGGTTCGGATGAAGTGATTCTCATTGATGCTGGTGCAGAGTTTCGTGGATATGCCAGCGATATTACGCGTTCGTGGCCGATTTCCGGTGCATTTTCGGATGCGCAACGGGAAATCTATCAGCTTGTCCTCGATGCTCAACTTGCTGCTATTGACGCATGCCGCGTTGGCATGGCGTACACTGCACCTCATGAAGCAGCCCGCAGAGTTTTGGCCGAGGGCTTGATCGAACTTGGTGTCATCAACCAGTCCTTGGACGAAGCACTGGATATGGACTCGGGGGATTTGAAGAAGTGGTACATGCACAACACCAGCCATTGGATCGGGCTTGATGTCCACGATGCTGGCGTGTACAAGCCGGGCGGAGAGCCACGATTGCTCGAACCAGGTATGTGCTTAACGGTTGAACCCGGATTGTACTTCGGCGCATGGCGGCCCGACGTGGATTGTCCCGAACGATACGCAAATATTGGTATTCGCATTGAAGACGATGTTCTCATCACCGCTGACGGTCCTGTGGTGTTGACCGAGGACTGTCCAAAGACGGTTGAGGATATTGAGCGGATTGTTGGTCAAGACCTCGATTGAGGTGAGCGCGTGCATTGGAAGGATATTCTTGAGCGCCAGTCCACATGGACGAGGGAAAGCGCGGATTTGCTTCGTCTGAGTTCTGAGGAAGCGACCATCCTCTACGATGATGCGCCTCTGCACGATTTAATGCGAGCTGCTCATCAACGACGAACGGCCATGCATCCAGATGGCAAAGTCACCTACCTCGTTGACCGAAACATCAACTACACCAATGTCTGCACCATCAACTGCCAGTTTTGTTCCTTCTACAGGCCGCCAGGTCATGATGAAACATACACGCAAACCTACGAAGAAATCTCAGCACGTGTGCGCGAACTCGAAGCCATCGGTGGATCGCGTATCCTCATGCAAGGTGGTGTGAATCCAGCTCTGCCCTTTACGTGGTACACGGATTTACTCAAGCACCTTCGCAAAGAGCATCCAACCATTGACTTGGATTGCTTCAGTCCAATTGAAATTGAGGGACTCGCCGAGGTGTGTGGAATGAGCACGCACGAGGTCCTCGCTCACCTCAAAGAAGCCGGTATGCACGGACTTCCCGGAGGCGGTGCAGAAATGTTGGTTGAAGAGGTCCGCAAAGACGTCTCGCCAAAAAAAGGTGCACCTGCGAACTGGTTGAGGGTGATGAGTGAGGCCCAATCCTTGGGCTTGACGACCAGTGCTACGAATGTCATTGGCTTTGGTGAAGGGTCTAGCGAACGCGTGGAGCACATGCACCGCATTCGTGAATTGCAAGACCGTTCATTGAGCCAACATGGACATGGTTTCACATCGTTTATTGCCTGGCCAGTTCAGTTGGAAGTGAATTCCTTTGGCCGTCGAAACCGTGGTCAAAACAAGCATGTGTTGGGTGCCGGATCATCTGAATACCTGCGTCATGTCGCAATTTCGAGGTTGTTCTTTGACAATGTTGAGCACATTCAAGCATCTTGGCCAACAATGGGCATACATGTTGCGCAAATGGCCTTGCTCGCAGGTGCTGATGATGCAGGTTCAACCATGATGGAAGAAAACGTCGTTTCTGCTTCGGGGACAAGTAAACTGGAAGCCACTGAACATGAACTTCAATCCTCAATTCTTCGGGCTGGATTCACGCCCCAACGCCGTGACAGCGATTACGTCCATTTGGACACGCAAGTGGTCGCTAAGGCGAGCTCAGAATTGGCTGCTCCACCGCCTTCGCTCATGTCGTAGGGCCGTAGAACACAACCCAAACCACGGCCCGAATGTTTCGGCCACCGTTGCCGATGCCATCGGATGGGACATATTCTGCACCGTTGTAATATCCACGGTAAACAAGGTGATTGGTGTTGTTGGTGCTGTTATCGACCCAATCGGTGATGTCGTACGTCCATTGTTTCACATCTTGCCCAGCACACCAACCCGCTCTTCCAAATGGCCAAGAACCAAATTGGTTAGCAACAACGCCGTTGCGAACCTCATTTTCGCAGCCTTCGCTGTTGTAGACGATGGGGTGCCATTCGTAGGTTTGGTGTTGCCCCATGGTGTAGTAGTGTTGGTGGTCGCAGAATTCTGCGCAATTCGCACTGTCTTTATTGAAGCCATGTCCGGTGATGGTGGCCACGATTTCAACACTTGTGGCGTAAGATGGTACTGTGAAATTCAATTGACGATTATACCGAGATTCGTTATTGTATGTACCATCAAATTGTCCGCCGCTAAAGGCGTAGGTGGCGTTGACGGCCCGAGTTCCGCTGCCCCAATTGCTGAACAGGAACGTGACCGTTAGATCGCCCCTGTTGGCACCTGCGTACTTGAATCGGCGGTCTTCACCGTCGTTCAACATGAACAAGTACGGAGAGATATCCGTCAACCACATGCCCTCACGTCCGTAGGTGGTGATCCAGCGAACAGATTCTGTATTGCAGACT
>JAYYBT010000040.1:0-11440 GCA_036162675.1 Thermoplasmatota archaeon | reverse complement strand
AACCGCTGGCGTTTCTTCCGAGAGCGTGATATCAACAGTGCCGATTCCGGTAGCGAGCGCACCCAGCGTTTTCTGTGGGTCAAAATAGGTAAAGGAAACATCCGGTGTGAACGATGGGTCGGCGGATGTTGCGCTTGCAGCAAGCTGGAAGGTGTCGGGGCCGTTACCCGGATTTTCCAAAAAGAGCAGGAAGCGATGTGGCTCTGAAACATTGAGTGAGAGTGGCTCGCCTAGGACTTCAGAAATTGGTTCAATGATGTTGAGGTTGGCACGATAAACTTGGAGGACATGAAGGCTGATGTTCAGAGTGGCATCAACATCGTTGCTGTCGGTATCAATGAACGCATGACGTTTGGGAACGGCATTTGGCGGTAATTGGAGGGTTAACTCTCCCGTGACAACACTTCCAGGCGTCCCTTGGGCGACGAGGTGTGTGCCGTTGATTGACATATCACCAGCGGCCGTCCATATCCAGTTGGGCTGGATCATGTCCATGGTGCTCATGCTCCATGCAGCAGTTCCGGATGCGGGCACAGTGCCGACAACTGACCATGTAAGCGTTGAATCCGGGAGTGAACGATGATGGGAGGGTTGTGCGACAAATTTCTGAGCGGTGAAGGTGAATGGCATGGATTCACACAACGCCTCCTCACCGCTACCCATGCACAGCGTAAGTGTCGTTTGGGTAGAACTGCCGAAATTCGCCGATGCGGGCGTAGAGAGGTGGGCAAAGAGAACTTTGGCTTCCCCTGGGGCGAGTGAGATGCTGAAGAGTTCCTGGCCGTTTGCATCATGGATGGACGGTGAACCGCCCCATGAGGGGGCAGTCCATGTGATGGAGGTCGTTGTTTCAGCAGCGTTTCCGAGGTTCTCAACCATGAACCACGCCTTCGCTATTTGTCCCGGTCTGCCTTGTCCGTTGGAGATGTTCATTCCTGTGGACCCTGAAAGGTCCAGCCCCCTCGTCCGGAAGACGTCAATTTGTACATCGATGGTGCTGTTGACAGTGGCATCATCGGCGAGGGCGAGCACCATGGAGACAACGCCGGATTCATCACCCAAGGCGGTGGAGGGGACATGTGCGTCAAAGACAACGGATTGAGGCGTCTCGGGAACCAATTCAAGCGTGAGGGCTTGGTTGCCTGCTGGGGCGAAGGTCCAACCCTCCGGAAGCGTGCTTTGGTCGTAGGTAAGCGTCCAATCGGCTGTGCGTGAACCCGTTGCTTCAACGTCGACGATGATTTGCTGAGAAGAACCTGGAGGGATTCGGGGCGTTTCTAACGGTCCTGTCATCTGTGCGAGGTAGGGTTCGACCACGGTGAACATGGTCGTCTCTCTGTTGTTGTCTTCTCGCTGTTCGGTGATGTTTTCGTTGACATCGAGCATCAATTCAAATTCGTGAACCCCCAGTGAAGCGGTGAATTCTGCTGAAAATGTTAGGGGGCCACCCTCGCCCGACGGTGCCACGGGTTCACTGGATGTGAAGCGCTCTCGGGTGAGTTCAGCACCGTTCATGAGAATGGCAGCGTCGATGTCATCATCCGCTTCTCCAGTGCCGATGTTTGCAAATTGTCCGGTTACGGTCACGGTGTCGCCGGGGTCGGCTTGTGCAGGGTTGAAGGAAAGACCTCGCCCGTCAAAGGAAGGGGCCAAATCTGGGCCCTGGTCCGACACCAAGGTGTCGCCGTAGAGCACATCGAGGTGACCATCGCCGTCCACATCAGCAATGGCTGGGGCGGTCCAAACACGGTGCGGCATACTCAGCGGCGTTGACCAAGCGCTGTTGATGTCAGCAGAGGCCCCTGTGTCGCCGTCGAAGGCCCAGAACCGTCGGCCGAAGCCGACCAAAATTTCGGGCGTCCCCTCCCCGTCAATGTCCAACCAAAACGGTGGAGAAACTGCAATTTCATCGTTATCGTTTCCGGCCCCACGTTGCAGGTCTCGAGTCCATTCGGTCACGGGTGTGCTATCGGATATGTCCGTGCAACCAAGCATGCCCTTTCGGTTGAAACTAACGGTTGATTCAGAGTACCATGTGACCCAACACAAGCGGTCATCAACGCCATCATCGTCGGTGTCAAGCGCCAACGGTTGAGCATCGGCGTAACCGTTTTGTGCACGGAAATTGAACAACTCTGTCGTCGAGGTCAATTCCATTCCGATAAAGCGAGCACCGCTACCGGACTGGCGGCCGTTTGCGTCAGTGGGGACGGTGAGAATCATCTCGGGAGCACTGTCTTGGTCCAACTGGACGATGATGGGCCCCGGGAGGCGCAGTCGAGGCGAATCGGAATCGGTGTCGGTCCCTTGTATGGCGACGCGTTCCCAATCCAATGAGCCCGTGGAGCCGTCGATTTTCCAAATCCACATATTTCCAGAATCACCGTCAATGGTGGTGAGAAGAACCGAGGTCGTGCTGCTGTCAAGTTGCGCCCAGACAGGGTCAGAAGGGTGCGTTCCACGGTCAAGGGAGACCGACCATTCCTCCTGTGTTGGTTGCGATGAGGTGAGGGTGTAAGCGTTGACTTTCACGAGAGGGTTGTTGTTTGGGTCGTCGACCACAGCAAGGATAAGTTCAGGGGTTCCGTCGAGTTCCAAGTCGGCAAGAAGCGGTTGCGTCACGGCTTTGTGGTCGCTGTTGGCCGTAGCAAAATGAGGCGAAGGCGAGCCAATCCGAACGTCAGCATCGCTGTAGGACCACACCAGTTCATTGCTGTGGCCTGAAGCTTGCCAATTTGACTCTGTACAGGTTAGGCGAGGCGACCAGACGTCGATGTTCAAGGCGCCTTGTGTGTCGTAGACGACGATGATTTCTTGAAAACCATCGCCATCAATATCGTGAATCATAGGGGTTGAACGAACGGCCTCAGTGACGCCAAGGCTCACCCTCCAAGCGATCTTGGCATCGTTACCGGAAACGATGTTGAGAAAACTCTCCCTTGCGCCATCGGTGATTTCACTCGACACCATGACGGGGAATAACGTGCCTGAGCCGCACCGCTCAAGGGCAGCCTCAGAGGCACTGATACTCGCTGAAAAGTCCCCAATGACCGAACCGTATGCATCGCTTTCCGACTGGCCTGAAAACACCTGCCAGTTGATGGTCGGGTTTTCCAAGGTCCCCAAGGTCAACACGTTTGTGATGCTTCCTTCGCCGGGGCCGCCGTCTGGCCCATGGTCGGGAACGGTTTGGTTGTGGGTGGGTGTTCTCGCATACTGCGCCCACGGTTGTTCGTAGCCGGACCAACTCCCGCTCGTTGGTTGAACCACTGTTTTTTCGGGCAACCATGTTGGATGGCTGAGCGGGTTTAGCACGACGCCCACCATCAGCAAAACCATCACCGATGCAGCGACGGTTCGCCAAGTGGTTGGGCGTGACCTCGTGGACATCATGCATCACCGTCTTCGGGGGGTTGTTATTGCTTATGGATGATTTACCCCCTAAAACCCCTTTTCTCACCTGCTTCAAATTCACGGAAACAAGGCCATGGAGCGGAAGCCGGTACCTTTCAATGCCGCTTGAATTAAATAGGGGCCTCCGGTGGACAGCATGACTTCGGTCGCATTCTCTCCTGAGGGTTCACCGGTGAAGGACGGAAAAGTCGCGAGACTGTCCGTCTTCACCGTGCCTCTTGAGAACGCAAAGAGGTGATGAAATGTACAAGGTCGTAACCAAGGAAGACACCATCCGCATTCCTGCGGAATACATGCGAAAGGGCCAATCCCTTGACCAGCACATCGACCGTCTTTCCATGGACGCTTTCGAAGGAAAATTTGATTCTGAAAATCGCTTTGTGCTCGTCACGAACAACCACAAAACCATCGGACGTGGACGAATTATTCACGGCGACGGGGCCATCTACCAGCGTGTTCAATTTGATGCCGTTTTGTTCTGCATGGAGGACCAAGAGGTCGTTGAAGGTGCGGTTTCGGAAGTCAATGAATTCGGCGCCTTCGTCCGTATTGGTCCGATGGAAGCCCTTCTCCACAAATCGCAAATTATGGACGAGCCCGTTGACATCAACATTGGCGCGAACAAAATCACGGGCCGACAAAGCGGTCGTGAACTTTCAATCGGTTCTTTCGTTCGAGCTCGAATCGTCTCACTCTCACCCGATACATCAGACCCACGCCGCTCCAAGATTGGTTTGACCAGCAAGCAAGACGGGCTTGGTTCACCAGGCTGGGAAAAGAAAAACGCAGGCGGTGAGTGAAGATGGCCACCAATCCTTTCGCATGCGGCGAGTGCCATCTCGTGCTGAACGACGGCGTTGACCAATGCCCACGACACCCCTCGGCCAAGGTCTCATCTGACTGGACCGGCTACGTGATTATTATTCAGCCCGAGCGCTCGGAAATCGCCGAACGTCTCCAAGTTGACCAACCAGGCAAATACGCACTCAAAGTAAACATCCGATGAAGGTGAGAACATGGAAATTAAAGAACGAAGAGAAAACAATATCCTGAACCGAGTTGAAATTGCTTTCAGTTGGAAGCATGATTCCAAGTCCACGCCCTCTCGCAAAGAAGTCATGGACCTTGTCCAAACCTTGGAGCCAGGTGCCAATCGAGACCTCATCGTCATCAAGGATTGCGAAACCCGTTTCGGTCAACCTTTGACCACGGGGACAGCTTACATTTACGCCTCCCAAGAGGCCATGGCTGTTGAGCCCGGTTATATCCACAAGCGACACGAAAGCCTTCGCACCACGGCCGCTTCTGAAGCGCCAGCTGAAGCAGAAGAGTCTGCCGAATCCGAAGGAGGCGATGAATGATGGGAGACGGTCCAAACCCCAAAGGAAAGCACTCAAAGTACAAGGTCGAAGACGGCAAACTCGTCCGTGCCGAGATGTGTCCTGAATGTGCACCTGGTGTCTTTCTCGCCGTTCACGGCAACCGTAAATCCTGCGGACGCTGTGGCTACACCGTGATGAATGAGTGAGACACTCGGTCTCACTCAAATGGACTTGTTTCCCATGAACCATCGTTGAATAACACGAGTCCGCCACCTTTGAACGGGCAGACATGAACCGGTAACTCTCGGGTTGCACGGCGGTCCACCATGCGCTCGGAAAGGACAACTTCTTCTCGCCATCCAGCTATTCGCCAACCAACAAAGTCGGTGTCCCACATGGCTGCTTGCACAGGGCCACTGAGTTGGACCTGTTGCACGACCTCTTCGTTGTGAATCCATGTTAAAGTCCCCGTTGCTGAACAGGCCAAGTGGTGCCCCTCATGTTTGAAGTGGTGCTCAATAGGTGCTTCAACACCTTTCAGCAGGAATTCCTCGAGGCGCTGGCCTGTTTCAAGCGAACGTCGCTGTACGCGTCCTCCCTTGGATGTGATCCAGTAGGTTTCCTCATCAAGGTGGAGTGCGATCATCTCTTCATTGCGCGGGCGTTTCTTGGGGTAGCCCCACTCCGGAGGCGGCATTCGCCATCGCTCATCTGCATTGGTGCCAATTTTGTACATGCCTCGGTTGTAGAGGTCGAACACGATTGATTCACCATTGCTGGCAAGCGCCATGGGTTCTGCATCAAGTGCATGCGCCCAGGTGGTTCCTGCTGGGTAATGCGTGGTTCTGGTGCCGATGGACGTACGGATTTCAGAACGCTTCTTTCCTTCCTCTGCTGTGCCGACTGGCATGGAGCCCATGCAGGCGAGGAGCAATTCCCTGTCCAACCACGTCGCAAACAATTGTCCGTCAGCGATGGAAACTTGTCGCAAACGCATGGGATGAGGGCACTTGACTTCCGTGAGGGGGTGCATGTCGCCGTCCAACCAAAGGATTTCACCCTCCATTCCAGTGACCAAAACCCCGTCCTCGTGATGGACGACAAGGTCGGGCAGGAAGGGTATGCGAGGGGGCAAACCTTCGTCCATGGAACAAGGTGGGGTCGCCTGTATGTGAATGCTCGTCTGGGTCATTTCCAAATAGGACGCGCTTGAGTTGGATGCATGGACGGCGAGGAGGTGATACTTATCGCCGTCAATCAACAGGATATTGCGAGCACCAACCAAGCCGATGCCTTACGCAGGATGGATGCCTGGTCAAAACGCTCCCCGGTGGAAAACAACCCCGCCTATGAATTCAAACATCTGCGCATGCTCTACCTTCCGAACGGTCTGTTGTTTGAAGACCACTTGGAAAAGCGCTGGGAAGCTGCAACTGGCGAACGCGTTTCAGAAATCATCTTTCCATCCCGCCATGTAGCAGCGAGTGGCCAACCTTCCCTTACCCTCCATCCGATTGGCGTTCCTCACCTGCCGATGGAGGAACAAGGGCCGTACGGTGGCCACGGCGGTCAAGCCCCACCTCCATCTACTCGGTTAGCATCGTGGTGGAAAATGCTGCTGGAGCAAGCACCAAAAGATGCATCGGTCAAGGATTTCGACCTCTCTTTGGAGGTGACGCATCATGGACCCACGGTCAATGTCCCATGCTTGTTTATCGAGGTTGGTTCAACCGAAGCCACATGGGGTCATGAGGGGGCATCAAGGGTGTTGGCCAACATCATGCGAGAAGGTCTTCTCCACGCTCCTGAGGACGCATGGAACGAAGCAAAGCATGCCGGTGAATTGGTCCTGGTCACCCTGGGTGGCGGTCATTACGCTCCCCGTGCTAACCAACTTGCAGCCCTTGATGGTGTCTGGCTGGGTCATATGTTGGCGACCTACGCCTTGCCGTTTGAACAAGGGAGTGAGGGGGAAATCACGGGGACGTGGAAGCAATCGATTCTCGCTGCCTTGGAGGCGACCTGTCGTTCATTTCCCGGTGGAGAACTCATCTGTTCCATGGACAAAAAAGCGTTCAGAGGTTGGCAACGGCAAGCCATCCGAGACCTGCTCGAGGAGGAAGGGATTCCGTTGTTGACAACCAAGCAAATCAAAGCCAGATTAGGCCTTGCTTAAGCGAGCGCACAAAGGGTCAAAGAGCGCCTCCTGTGTGCCACCATCATGGTGGGTTGGTTCTCCAAGTTGGTTGTTGCCACCACCGTTCGCATGCCCAAGTGGTTCGTTCGCTGGGTCAGCCGAAGGTCTGTTGCAGGGGCCTCGTTGGATGAAGCCGTCACTGTCATGAAGCGCCTCACGGCTGAGGGTGCTTGTTTCACCATCGATGTCCTCGGCGAAGAGATCTCAAACATGGACGAAGCCAACTACTTCCTTGAAGAGTACATCCGCGTCATGCAGGCCATCAAACTGCATGATTTGGATGCGAACCTCAGCATCAAGCCCACAGCTTTTGGTCTCCTCATCAACCCGGATTTGGGTCTCCAAAACATCCGAAAGTTGGTTCAGATGGCTGCAGAGGAAGATATGTTTGTTCGTCTGGACATGGAAGACCACCGCGTCACCACCGACACCATTGAGGTGGTGACCACCTTGCACAATGAGGGTTTGACCAATGTTGGAACCGTGCTTCAAGGCCGTCTTTTCCGTACACTGGCCGACATCGGGGAGTTGGAAACCACGCTGGGTCCTCGTGCTGACTACCGTATTTGCAAGGGCATTTATCTTGAACCTGAGGAGATTTCGTTCACCGGCTATCAAGATATCGTGGACGCCACCAACGCTGCCATTGACCGAATGTTCGAGGCCGGTGCATATGTCGGTGTAGCCTCCCATGACATGCCGGTTATCGAACACACCTTGTCGGCCCTCAAAGCCTACGGGATGGGTCCGGGTGTTGATGACCCACGAACAAACGCTGGTCCGGCCCGCCATCACAAAGGGCCCGGGTATGAGTTTCAGATGCTTCTCGGTGTTCGTGGGCCTCTCCGCCGTCGCCTGTTAAAGGAAGGCCACCGAACTCGTGTGTACATCCCATACGGCGAGAAATGGTACGAGTACAGCATTCGCCGCCTCAAAGAAAACCCAACGATTGGAACTCAAGTGGCCAAAGCATTCCTTATGCCGTGGACCAACCGACCTTGAATCACTTACGCTTTTTCTTGTTGGTTCGCTTGCGTGAAGCGTTTGGATTGACGCCCTTCTTCACATGTTCTTTTGGTCGTTCAGGGTTCGGGTTGAAACCCAATCGTCCTTCTTTCCATGCCTGCCTTCGCTCTCGAGGCGTCCGTGGTGTGAAGTGTTCAGGGTTTGGTGGTTCGTGGAGGTACATGCGCTTGATATCGGGGGCGTTGACCGTGCCGCGAAGTGTTCGCCCGGCTCCCGTGTGAATGGCTCGAATCCGCCACGTCTCTCCGTTGTGCTCCATGAGGTGAGAGCCGGTGAAGGTCGTCTCTTGAGGCACGACAATGACATCAGCTGTTGACTCTTCGCCACGAGTCAATGTCAATTTCACACGGACCATGTCCGTTCGAAGCGCAGTAATTCGTGCAATATTTGTGGCGATATCGGACGATGTATGCCGTTCCTCATTGGTCTCAATTTGATGAATTTTCCAAAGTTTTCCGTCCTCTTCAAACACATCACCAACCACGAATTCTTCGTCGGCGTCCACCACCAAGACCACGCGTTCAGATTTGGGTCCCTCGGTCAGGATGAAGGGGATGTTGCGTGGGGGAGGCGGTCGGAATTCAATGGTGTGAACATGCTGGCATACCTCGCACCGAACCATGAAGTCCGCTCCACTTCCCACGGATTTTTCTCTGAGAATTTCGTGGGCGGTCAGTTCGTCACACGTCGGGCAATGGGTCGCGTTGTCAAGGATTTCCTCCTCTTCGTCCCAGTCCTCAACGTCTTCCATTGGGCTCCCTCAACCCTGCGCTGAACCCACTGGGTTTGAACCCTCCGTCCACGGAGGGGGTGCAAGGCTTGATGTTGGAGATGGGCGACCACGGTGCATGGCTGACCTCCCTGGTGAAGTTGAGCGTGAGGAAATCCTCGCGTTTCTGTTGGCTAAGGACGCACAACAACCCCGTGATGAACCGGAAATTGCTGCGAACATTCACACGCAACTCCAACACATGGGCCTCTCAACGTGGTCCATCTCAGTCCACCGTCGCTTACGAGACGCGGTCGGGCGTCTCCAGCCCTCCACGGTTTTGGAGATTGGTGCTAGCATTGGCCACCGGACGGCGTGGCTTTTGGACCAGTTTGAGCGAGCCGATGCTCATCCATCGGCCATGACACTCGTGGAGCAGGGTGGGAAATTTGGTGTTATCCTCCAACGCTTGTTGCAACGGTACGAAGCGATGCCTTGGGCAAGCGTTGTGGTGGGTGAACCAAATCAACTCGCTGCTGAACACCAGGCTTGGCAACTTGCTGCCGCTACGAACACCGAGTTGTCACAAACGCCATTTGAACCTGGGTACGATGTCATCATCATCGACGGTCCATCACCGCAAAGGGCGGGATTGGTTGCCAGTTATCTTCCGATGCTGAACCCCAACGGGGTCATGTTCACCGTGGAGCCTGATATGCCAAGCGGTGAAATCGAAGAAGATGATGAACAAGGGATGGCCTTGGTCAACGGATTTAATCGTTGGATTGAGGTGATTGGAGAATCCAAGGAGACCCACCACTTGGCGTTCATGCCTTTGTTCGGGGGCACGCTTGTTGCTTGGCTGCCTCGTCAAGCCTGAGTGGCTTCGGTCATCAGTCCACGAATACTCAGCAAGCCATACCCGTAGTAATCATCGTGTGTGCTTTGTCCCTCTTCAGGTACTGCACTGTTCATCAGCCATTGCTTGACAGCGTTGACATTGTCTGCTCCACCATCGGACTGGTCGGCTTTCAAGTTGGGTTTTTCTTCAAGTAGCAAGCAAAGCGCCCCGGTGACATAGACCGTTGCTGCACTCGTGCCGTCTGCGATTCCCCAACCGCCGTTCTCAAGAAGCACGGGAACGCCTTCAGCAGGAGCGACAATTTCTGGCTTCTTGTTCGGGTCGCCTCGGGGCATCAAAACAGGGAGAGGGAGCAAACGTCCGTTGTTATCGCCCTTTGAGGACCCTGACCAGTGTGTGCCTTTGATGGTGACGCCACCCACTGAAATAACGCCGGCTTCACTTGATGGATGGGCGACATCGCCATCATCGTCTTCACCGTCATTACCCGCTGCTGCAACCACGTAAACGCCCGCATCGATGGCATCGTTGGCAGCATCGCCTGAATTACGCCCTGAACCCAAAGTGAAGGGGAGAACATCAGGAGCACCCCCCAAGGAAAGCGAGATGACGTGCGCTCCGTTTTGGACGCACCAATCGATGGCTTCGGCCACGGTTGCATCATCGCCACTGCCGTCTGAACCAAGGGCTTTGGCGACCAGTAAATCCACGTCTCTCGCAACACCCTTGAGCCAACCATTGGCGACCAAAATTCCCGCCATCGACGTGCCATGACCGTGATCGTCGTAGGGTTGGTTATTACCGTTGACGAAATCCTTCCATCCCACGAGGTTGATGCCTTCCAGGTCTTCGTGGCCGGGTGCAAGGCCTGAATCAACAATGCACGCCACCACCCCTGCCCCGGTCAATGTTTCATCAGCAGGCTGAACGAGGCTGTTGTAATTCGCATGACGTTGAAGCGCAACCTCACTGGGGCGCAACAAAATCGCCCCATCACTCAGGACAACCGCTGCAAGGTAGCCTGCGGCCAGGATGAGCGTGATGCCTAAGGTGAAACTCACCAAGAGTTTGATGAAACGAACATCGGATTGGTCATCCTTTGACTCACCAAGAAGAATGGGGGTCAAAGCCACCTCCTCGTCTTCGTCGGAAGGCGGAGGAGAAAAATCGTAAATCGACATGATGTCAACTCAGTGTGTGAACTATTTCAGTCAATGTTTCCACAAATCGACGGACATCGTCTTCGTTGTTATACAGATAGGCCGAGGCCCGAAGTGAGCCTTGGGGGTGGCCACGGTCTGCAAACCAAGAGTGGACGCAGTGTTGGCCGCTTCTCACCATCACGCCGGCGGCTTCGTCCAAGAGAAGGGCAACATCATGAGCAGGTAAATCGTCCATCAAGAGAGAACAGATGCCACCTCTTTTTCGGGGGTCTTCTGGCCCGATGATGGAAAGACCGGGAAGGTCTTTGACGCCATCGGTCATGATTCGGTTCAGATTGATTTCATGCTCGTGGACAGCGTTCATGTCGAGGCCGGCAAGGTAATCGATGGCAGCACCCGTGGCCATCATGCCAGAAAAGTTCCCCAAACCACCTTCAAACCGTGCAGGAGGCTTAGCCCATGTTGCATCGGTGTAGGTTGATGAGGCGACGGTTTGGCCTCCGGATTGAATGGTGCGCAAACCATCCAACAACTCGTAGCGACCCCAAAGACCGCCCATGCCGGAGGGCCCACACATTTTGTGGATTGAAAAGGAGAGGAAGTCAATGTCAAGTGCCTGAACGTCGACGTTCATGTGGGGTGTTGATTGGGCTCCATCGATAGCGACGAGCGCACCGTGGTCGTGGGCAACTTTGGTGACCTCAGCGATTGGAATCTCCACCCCGTCAAGGTTCCCAACATGGCTCA
>JAYYBT010000039.1:0-14341 GCA_036162675.1 Thermoplasmatota archaeon | reverse complement strand
CTCCAATTGGAATTTCAATTTCTCTCGGGTTGAGATGCATCCCCATCCCCAGGCATTTTTGCACCGCTTCCTTCCCCGTCCATGCCCGGAAGACATGCGCTGGTTCTTCTCGAAGTCGCTCCAATTCCTCCCCCCTTGCCATCAGGTCAAACGCATTCTCTGCGAGCGTACGCCCCAAAGGTTCTGCATCCAAACCCACACGTTGTGACGAGGGTGAAAGCGCAACGAACGCCATCCCGTCGCTGTGGGAGATGGAGATGTTGGGCAGGGGCGTGCGTTTCCAAACACCTTGGATGAAACGAACCGTGGGCGCCCTGAACTCATCCCGGTGCACCTCCACGACCGAGAGGTCGCTCACGCCCCATGCCAACAAGGCTTGACCCAAGAGACGACGCCCACTGAGGTGCTCGTTGCGCCGTTTCTCGGTGACGAAGGTCTCGACTTCGGTGGCGTGAGCGAGCGGAACCTCGGAGAGTGGCCAAGCATCCACGGGCATGACAAAGACCTGAACATCGGTGGCATGAGGAGGCGTGAGCCGTTCAATCCCCAACGCTTGCACAACCCCTGCTCATCGCTCAAGCGAGAAACGCTGGCCCTCATCAACCGTGGCCATGGCCTTGAGTTGGAGTCCCTTGAGCGCCAAAACAGGTGCGTCATCCTCGCCGACGACCAGCACATCGTGAACCGTCACACCGTCTTCTTGGGCACCCGTTTGGACGCTGCGTAGTCGCAAGGCTTCGTCAGCATCGGGAACACGGAGCATGGTCGACCAGTTGATACCGACCGGCAAACTGCTGTATCCCAGCAGTTCCATCGCGACCAAACCGGCGTTTTGGAAGCCCGCTTCAATGAGCATCGGAAGGGCTTCGAGGAGCACCTGCTCGCCTTCGGACTCCAACGAGAACTGGTCGGTCGCTGGAAGTTGATGGCGCATCAAGGCTCGCCCATCAATGCCCTGTCGGTCGCCCTCACCCACGCCCCGGAGCACACCGCCGTGGGATTGGAAACGCGGCCCGTGGAAGTACCGGTCGTAGATGAACGAAGCCGGGTGGAGTAATTCTCCTTGGGGAGGGGTACCGATGCTTGGCAAGGCGTCGACTTCTCGCTGCAGGAAGGGTCGCAAGTCCTCGTGTTTCTTGACCAAGCGAACCAGGGCCGTGTGGTGTTCCCGCTCACCGAAGACTTCGCCCTTTGAGTTGGCCAAATCAGAGACCAAGCGGCAACGCACCCAGGTCATGTCGTCATCAACACGGTCCACTTCAGCCTCAACGCGAACCGTCATCGGTCCTTTCATCAGTTTCACAGGCAAGCCAAAGCTGACCTCTTCAAAGCCTGCCAAGCAGGTCGAAGGATGGAGCAGAAGGGATGTTTGTGCGAACATCTCCAGCGCCATCACACCAGGGTGGTAAGGTACGCCGTCGATGGCGTGGTCCGTCAGGAAGGGATGGTCGTCGGTGGAGAGGGTCGTTTGGGTCACCAATTGCTGGCCCTCTTGCAAAGCCACGACCTTATCGACGAAGGGGAAACGGGTTGGGTCGGCGATGGTCGCTGCCATGCTCGGTGGCAACTTGAGCGGCGCTTCTCTGAACGAATCAAAACGATCCATCAATCCCAGCGAACCGCAACCCAAAACACGGCGCTTACCGCCTTGAAGCGCTTCGGTGACGAAGATGTCAACGCCGTCTTCAACGGCCAATGTTTCGATACCTGCAGCGGCGAACACGGCTTCAATTGAGCCTCGGGTGGCCATGCCGACATCTCGCCAGCCCGTCCAACCAATGGCAACCGCACGGCAGGTCGTGGTTGCCGTCAACCGCGCCATCTCAGCGTCCAACACCGAGTTGGCGGCGGCGTAATCTGTTTGACCACCGTTGCCAAACCGGCCAGCCACGCTGGTGAAACAACAGGCGAAATCAGGCACCTCTCGTCCAGAGGCTTGTACCGCCGACATCAAGGCTCGCCAGCCGTCAATCTTCACCCGCACCACGCGGTCAAAGACATCGTAGGCCTTGTCGGCGACAAGTTTCGAATCCTCCAAGCCAGCGCCGTGAACAATTCCCGTGATGGGCCGTCCAAGGGAGGCCCCGAGCCCGGAAAGCCCCTCGCTGTCCATCACGTCAATGGAATGGTAGGTGGCGTGATTCCCAGTTTTGGCGATAGCGTCCAACGTCAAGTAGACGTCTCGGCTTCTCGTGAAGCGCTGCCAGGCCTTGTTCCATTCAACCATGGTGACCTTGCCGCTCTCGCTGGCCTCAACGAGTCGTTCTCGCAAGGCGTTCTTTTCCTCAGTCAGTTGCTCGTCGGTCCAATCAATCCAGTCAGCCGTGGATTCAATCAACACCGAGCGACCGAGCAGTTCGAAATGCGCTCCAGCCTTCGGGCTGGCTCGTGCGACCCCGATAACCGAAGCCGCAGTGACCCCTGAGCCACCTCCCGAAACCAGCCAAGTGTCGTCGCCGGTCAGCGGGCGCACGTCGTCCACGACGTCTTCAGCGAAGGCCACGAGCGCCCAACGGCGGCCGTCTCGGTCAAGCCCGATTTCCACTTCACCATCAAGGCCGAACACGTCCATCTCGATGCGCTCAGCTGCATCGTCGGCCTCAAGCACGAACTCCGGATGAAGGTCCAGAGCACGGCAACGCAGGTCGGGTCGCTCAAAGGCGAAGGATTTGGTGACGCCGCTTGCGGCGCACTGGAGGGCGTTGAAGCGGTCGCCTTTGTTGCCGTGTCGTCCGTCCAGCGCCGAAACCGAGGCGATGAAGCCGGAGGAGTCGGTTGGAATACGGCCGCTCAATTCCTTGAGGAGACCGAACCAGCCGTGGGCTGCAAGGGCGATTTGTGAAGAGGGGTAGGCATCTTCCGGCCATTGTTCAGACGCCAGTTTCATCGGGGCCATGTGGACCATGCCCGCCAGTTGCACATCGCTGAGTTGGGTGGCAATCCACGCCAAATGCTCAGGCTGCTCAGGATCAACACGGAAGACGGTTCGTCCGCCTTCGTCTTGACTGGAAGCGTCACGAATGCGACTCTCAAAGCCAACCCGAACCGCCTTCAGGCCGCGTGCCTCCATGCGTTGACAGAATGCCTCCGCAATGCCCCATCCATCATCGGACACGAGCACCGTGCCGCTTGGATTGAGCGGAGAAGGAACACCAGGGCAGCCTTCGATTTCGACCTGCCAACGCCGTGTTCCTTGATGAGCGGATGATGAAGAAGGACCTGCCGCAACCGCGGGCGTCGGCGACGCTGATTCAACCGGAGCATCTGGCGTTGGGGCTTCAACAGCCTCGCCACCACCTTGCATCTTGACGATGTAGGCGGTGAAGTGGTTCAGCGTGGGGTGGTCGGCAAGAACGAAATCCTCGTCAACGGGCAGCGAGAATCGGTCCCTGATTTCAGCCATGATTTCCGCTTGTTTGACCGTGTCAATGCCCAATTCGCCCTCGAGGTCCTGGTCCATCTCAATGAAATCAGCAGGATAGCCGGTATGGTCGACCACGACGGAAATGAGCACGCCTTCAATATCGGGATGAGAACCGCTTGTGGAGGGTGCTGGGGCAGGGGCGACAGTGGCCGAGGTTGGAGCCGGCTCGGGTGCGGTAGGAGCAGGTTGCGGTGCAGGGGCGGCGACGGGTGAAGCAGGCGACGATGGTGCGCCTCCTTTCATGCGCTGGATGTAGCCGATCATGTGATTCAAGGTCGGGTGGTCCGCGAGGACAAAGTCCTCGTCGATAGGCAGACTGAATGTATCTCGGATGTCCGCCATGATTTCCGCTTGCTTGACCGTGTCAATGCCCAACTCTCCCTCAAGGTCCTGGTCGAGTTCAATGAAGTCCGCAGGGTAGCCCGTGTGTTCAACCACCACGGCCACAACCGTCGCCGTCATCGCTGCATCGTCCACCGGGGCGGCTGGAGCAGGCGTTGGGGCCGGGACAGCAGGGGCAGGGGTTGGAGCGGGTTCGGGTGCGGCTGGAGCAGCAGGTGCCGGCGCCGGTGAAGCCGGTGCGGCACCCGTCATTCGCTGGATGTAGCCGATCATGTGGTTGAGCGTGGGGTAATCGGCAAGAACGAAATCCTCGTCAACGGGCAGACCAAACTTGTCGCGGATATCGGCCATAATCTCGGCTTGCTTGACCGTATCAATACCCAACTCACCTTCGAGGTCTTGGTCGAGTTCTACGAAGTCCGCAGGATAGCCAGTGTGGTTCACCACGACCTCAATCACGGTTGCGACCATGCTTTCGTCGTTCACCACGGGCGCAGCCGCAGCAGGCGCAGGAGGCGGCGTTGGTGCAGGTTCGGGTTTCGCTTCCGTAGCAGGTGCGGGGGATGGTTTTGGTGCAGGCTCGGGCGTGGAGGACACCGAGGGTTTGCCTTCCCAATCTGCGGTGATGGGCCATGGGTCGCCCTGAATGCCGCCGTGGAGGTTGTTTTCGCCGTCAACATAGGCCACGAGTTTGTTCTGCAGCACGCGCATGACGACATCGTCGGTTCCGGCGAGGCCTCGTGCCCAAGCCAGCAGGCGGCCACCATCGATACGTTCGCCTTCAACCGGCCACCTTCGCATCAAGGACAGGGCGATTTGAGAGCCAAACCCAGCTGCGAAGCGGAGACCGTACTCCAGTTCGGGGTAGTCGCCTCCCGTTGAGAGGTTGAGGTCGCCCAATTCGGGGTCCTTCTCCTTGTGGTTGGCGATGGGGGGGATACGCCGAGTTTTCAGGCCGTAGAACATGCTCGCATCTTCAATGCCGACAGCCATCGGGTGGCCGGTGAATCCTTTCGTATTGGCGATGACCAGTTTATTGGTGGAATCGCCAAAGGTATCTCGCAGGGCCTTGACTTCGGATTGTGCCGAACCACCACGTGCGGGGGTGTAGGTTTCATGGGAGAAGAAGACGGTGTTGGGCGCCATGGCGTGTCGGTCCAATCCCCAGCGTCGTTCCATGTCCGTGATGAAGCCGTTGACCACCTGGCCCACGTGCTCCACATCAAGACGCGTGCCGTGGTATGCGGAATTGGCCGTGGTCGACCCCAGGAATTCTGCGATGGGTTGCACGCCGCGCTGTTGGGCCTCTGAATTGCGCTCGACGACGAAGGCGGCTGCACCCATGCCCAGAATGAGCCCGTTTCGGCGGCGGTCAAAGGGAAGGGCCGTCTCTTCAACGACGTTATTGGTCGCTGCGGCGCCGGAAGCGGCAAAACCACCGGCGATCCATTCCCAAAGGTCGTCGCCGGTCACATCGTCTCCGCTGATGATGACCACGCGGTCAACGCGACCGGCATCCAACCAATCCTCAGCGACACCAAAGGCGGCGGTTGCGGAAGCGCAAGCGAGGTTGATGGTGGTGTTCGGCCCACGAATACCGGTGTACTGCGCAAACTGGGAATGCCCCATGTTGAGCGTTTGGAAGAGGTAGCGGCGGTCAAAGCGACCTTCACCATCATCACCGTTGTTCTTGGCGTGCTTGGAGGCCATCTGAAGTCCTGGGAAACAGGAGGAAAAGACGATGCCCGTGCGCTCACGCTGGATTTGAGGGACCTGCCAGTTTCGAATCAAACGCAGCCCGCCCTTCCCGACTTGTTCCACCGGCGTGAGCGGAATACCGGCGTCTCGCAAAGCCAGGAGACCTGCTGCCACGGCGAGTTGGGTGCTGATGTCCCACGCCACGATGGCCTTCGGGTCGATGCCGAACTCTTCTGCAAGGTCAAAGGCACCTTTCAGGCCAGCGAGTTGAGGGATGTCACCAAAGACGGTGGCCTGGTCCATGTTCACCGAGCCGTCTCTGCCCTTGATGAGCCGGACGATGTTCTTGTCCAGGAGACGTTGTTTGTACTCGTCAGACACCTCACTGATGCAGGTTTCTCCCCGCACCAATTTCTCAAAGGCGTCCTCAGAAAAGACACGGTCCATGCCGGGTAAACCGAGCGAGATACCGGTGACCACGTAGGGGTCGACGTCGCGTTGGGTTGTGGTTTGGAGCATCGAGACCGTTTGGACGGGAGCGACCTTGAGGCTGGGCGGGGCTGAGACCGTTGCCATGGGCGACCATGAGGAAGGTGGCGTGCGTACCCATCGGGCGAGGTCGCCCGCCGTGACCGCTGCTGCACCGTCAAATTCAGGGTCGGTTTGGGCTTCAGAAGCGATGGTGGCGACCACCCTTTGCACCTGTTCAGGCGTGAGACCCAAGCCGGTGGTCAGAACCACATGACCGTGACAGAACGAGGCGGGGTAGCCACTGAAGGCGGCGATGCGGTCGCCAACATAGGCCTTGATGGCCCGGTCGCGTGCATAGTCTGAATCCATTGGTCCGTTTTGCACGGTAAGCGTGGAGGAAACGGTCGTGGCTGCGCTCACACCGCTACCGGGAAGAGGACGCGCTCGTGTGCGAAGCGACTCCAAAGCGGCGGTGGACGTTGAGGCCGAGAGAGGAGAAGACGTACGGGCTTCGATGGGGCCCGCTTTGAAGGCGTCTTGCAAAGCATCGGAATCCAGTGCAGGCCACGAAGGTGGACGCCCTGCGAGGGCCAACGCCCCGATGGCGGTCATGAAACTGGCGATACCACCCTGTTTGGGGTGATTGGTCATGATGGGAACGTGCGGTTGGCCCTCGAGAATCTGCATGGCGAACATGGTCAAGGCACGCTTGGGGCCGACCTCAACGAAGAGGCGACCTCCAGCATCGTACATCGTTTCGATTTGCTTGGTCCATTCCACAGAGGAGGCCATTTGCGGCGCAAGTTTCTCCAGAATCGCCGTCTTGCTGTCCTCGCCTTCAACGGGGTAGAACGTGCCGTCCACGTTGGCGGTGATGGGCACATCAGGCCACCGAATTTCCAACCCTTCCAAGAATCGGCGCAGAGGTTCGTTGGCAGGTGCAACGATTCGAGAATGGAAGGCGTGGGAGGTGGCGAGAGCCACACAAGAGAAGCCTTGCTCCTCGAACATGGCCATGGCGGCCTTGACCGGTTCAGTTTCGCCGGCGATAACGGTCATCTTTGGCGAGTTTTTGTTGGCCGCAATCACGTAGCCATCGGTGGCTTCGAGCACCGCTTCAACCGCTTCGTAGGGAGCGGTGACGCTGGCCATCAGGCCTTTGTCGTCGATTTCTACCGCACCCATTTCCGTGCCGCGGGCGGCCGCAGCTCGCAAAGCACCGTCCATGTCCAAAATTCCTGAGGACATGAGCGCAGCGTATTCACCAAGCGAATGCCCAGCGACCATGTCAGGCGTGTGCCCGTAGGCATTGAGCGTTCGTTCAATCGCCAAGTCGGCCGTCAACATCGCCGGCTGAGTGTACTCCGTTTGCTTGAGTTTGTGCTCGGCTTCCTTCAGTTCTTCTTTGCTCAGGGAAGAGCGCAGCACAAATCCAGAGAGCGTCTCGCCACCCAAGACATCGACCATGGTCTCGTCGGCTTGCTTCCAAACCTCAGCGGGTGCGGTAAAGCGTTGAACCAAATCGGCGGTCATGCCGACGTATTGACTTCCCTGACCGGGGTACATGTGAACGGCTTTGGCCTTGGCTGGCATCGCTGGCTGGTCGGTCAACAACACACCCTGCGCTTGCAAGAAGCCCCACTTCTCGCTGTCCATCATCGCCTGCCCTGCCAGCGTTTGGCGCTTGGCAAATTCTGCCCACGAGGTGGCGACGAGAGCCATACGGAACGCTTGGGAAGGGTCAAAGCCCGCACTCACTGTTTGCAGGGCTTCTGACAAACGCCGGCCTTTGGGGTCGTCATCAAACAGCGGCCCGTCAAAAGCGACACCGGCCAGTTGGGCTTGCAGTGCTTCAAGCGAGTCATCTGAAAGCAGTAGCACCCCGCCCTCAATCGCCTTCATCGCCTCGTGGGACATCGTCGCAGGAAGGGACGGGTCGAAAATCGAAGGGGCGTCGGTGGCGGTCTGCCCGCTGTAAGCAGCCCAGCGAGCGTCCCAATCGGAAGCCAGTGGTGCGTGGTAATCCGGCTCGTAGCCCTCAAGGGCGATGTGGAAATTGGTGCCGCCAAAGCCGAAGGCGGAAACACCGGCTCGACGAGGGTGCATCTCTGGGCGTGGCCACTCAAGGGGAGCGGTGGGGACGAAAAACGGAATGTTTGACCAGTCAACGGTTGGGTTGGGTGTCTCAAAATTCGCACTCGGCGGGATGGTCCGATGGTGCAAGGCCATGACCGATTTCATGATGCCCGCAATGCCTGCAGCCGCTTTGAGGTGGCCAATTTGAGATTTGATGGAGCCAACGGCCACGTTGCCTGTCCCTTCAACGCCGGTCCACAACCGGGAAAGGGTGGAAAGTTCTGTTGCGTCGCCGACCTTTGTGGACGTTCCGTGGGCTTCAACCAATTCAACGGACGATGCCGGGTAGCCAGCTTGACTGTAGGCTCGGGCAATGGCCTGAACTTGGCCGCGTTGGCTTGGTGCGGTGATGCCTTTTCCTCGGCCGTCGGAGGAGCCACCAATCCCTCGGATGACGCTGTAGATTTCGTCATCATCGCGAATCGCATCACTGAGGCGCTTCAGCACCAAGACACCGGCGCCCTCACCCATGACGAAACCGTTGGCTCGGGCATCAAAGGGCGAGGAATGGGTCGGCGAGAGGGCGCCAATAGCGGAGAATTTTGCAAAGGTCGCCGGGTCCATCGTTCGGTCCGTGGCCCCCGCCAACATGACGTCGACTTGACGCGTTTGGAGCAAACGGCAAGCGTCGAGAACAGCGGCCATGGAGGAGGCGCAAGCGGCGTCCATGGCGTGATTGGGGCCTTGCAAATCCAACAGGTTGGCCACGCGCCCTGAGACCACGTTGGCCAGTTCCCCTGGCATCGTGTCTTCATCAACCCGAGGCGTGCCCTCCAACATTGCACTGGTGAATTCGTCCGCCTTGGTTTCGGGCAGGCCATGTTCCTTGGCCAGGGTCGTGGTGTGATTGGACCATACTCGGATGTTTGACATGTTGCGGTTCTCGCCGCCCAGAGCGTTGGCGAACACAACACCCGTTTTGGTGCGGTCGATGTCCTTGCTCTCGCCGCCATAGCCTGCGTGCTCAATGGCGTCAGCTGAAACGGTGACAGCCCACAACTGGCACGGGTCAATTTGAGGCAAGGTGCCAGGAGGTTGTCGCCAGCGGCGCCAGTCAAACTCAGCATCGGACACCAGCGCCCCGATTTTTGCATAGGTGTACCCTTCGGTGTGCTCGCCCGGGCCGCCTTCCTTCCAGAAGTGGTCAACGGGCCCCGGCCAGCGTCCTTCAGGAAGCGGCTTGATGCTCACTTTGGCATCGAGGATGTTTTGCCAAAAGGCGTCGATGTCGTGGGCATCGGGCATGAGGGCGCCCAGGCCGATGACAGCAATGGGTTCGAACGGCCCCTGGTCAATGCCCTCACAGGGTTTGCCGTCTGCTGTGGTCAACGTCATGGGGACACCTCAATTCATGATACTCTCGGGCACCATCGTGATGGAGTAGCCTGCGTCCACGTACACGCACTGACCGGTGACGCCCGCTGAGAGCGGGCTGGCGAGCCAAAGGGTGGCGCCAGCGACATCGGCTTGGCTCACGTTTCTACGGAGAGGAGCGTTGGCTTCGACGTGGTCCAAAATCCTGTCAAAGCCAGGAATGCCGCTTGCTGCGATGGTGCGGATGGGACCTGAAGAAATGGCGTTGACCCGATGGCCTTCGGGCCCGAGATGGCAGGCGAGTTCACGCGTCCAGCATTCCAAGGCTGCTTTTGCCATGGACATGATGCCGTAACTGGGCACGAATCGGTTGGATGCGGCGTAAGTTAGGGTGATGGTGGAGGAGCCAGCATTGAGGTAGGGCAGGGCGTGCTTGAGGCAGCGTTGAAGCGAATTTGCTGAGATGGTCATGGCGGTGTTGATGTCATCGTCCTCCACGAACAAAATCGGACGGTCAAAGCAGGAGCGAGGGGCAAACCCGATCGCATGAACCAAAATGTCGGCCTTCTTTCCGGGATGGTCTGCAGCGAATGCGGTGAAGAACTCCTGCGTGGTGCTGTCAGATGCAACGTCCAGCGGGTAGAATCCACCGATGGCGGGCAATTCGTCCTTGAGTTTGAAAACACGGCTCATGAAGCGCTTTTGGTAGCCCAAATACAGGGTGACGCCTGCTGCCGCCAATTGCTTGCAAATCGCCCATGCAATGGAGTCTTCACTGGCCACTCCAAACACAAAGGCCGTTTTACCTTCCAGTCCAAGCATGAAATGCCTCCTTGGGGATTAGGTGTAGTGCGCTACACCAAGCCTTTGAGTGTTGCCTATCAAATCGGGCCACATCGGCCGAGTTTACGACCTGACGAGATGGACCGTGACCGACCTTCAAAGGTCGGCGAAAACATCGTCAAATTCGTCCCCGTCATCGTCGTCGGAGAACAGGTCATCGAGTTCTGAAAGGTCGAGGTCGTCCTCCTCCTCTTGGTCGAGGTCATCATCGATCTCAACAGGTGGGACGTACATGGGTTGGGCGTTGGCTCGACGGCGCAGTGTTCGGGCGAGAGCCACCACGAAAATCAAACCGAAGAGCACGGCAGCACCGATGCTTCCGTACATGACGAGGGTGTCTTTGTCAACCTCTTCCAGACCGCCACCCAGGCCACCTGCCGTGTTGGTGACCTCCAGTTGAATGGGAATGCTGACCTCGCTGACTGGAGCCTCTGCGTCCTGCTCGCTCTGAGCTTGGAACGTCACCTGGTAGCGCTCATCTGCAGCGACTTCAGAAGGCGACCTGACAATCAGTTCACGCACGGTAGACACGCCGTCTTCTGCAACGTCCTCGGCCACAGAAGTACCACCTGGGAAGGAGAAGCCAGCCTCTTCGAGTTCGGCAATGTTGGTGATTGAAACACGGATTTTGTCCTCATCGTTGCCGTTGTTGCGGAATTGGAACGTGATCTTGACCTCCTCGCCCTCACTCATGGTGCGGGTGCTCTGGTCGGAGATGTCCAAATCGACCATGCCAAAGGCGGCGATGTTCAAATCCCCGCTGACCGACGCATTGGACGCGAGGGCTTCAGGCCAATCCAACATGCCGACGTTGGTTACGACGGCGTTCAACGTAAAGTCGTAGGAAAGTTCGGCTGAAAGGCGAGTTTGCCCAGTGAAGGTGACCTTGAAGTCCTCTTCTTCACCTGGACCAAGGTCAAAGGTGTCCTCTTCAAGCATCATGTCAACCTCAAGCCCTTCCCACTCTTTGTCGACACTGATGGATTCTTGGAAGGACGAGGGGTTCTTCACGGTGCACGTGATATCGATCACCGGGTCGTTGAGCGGGTGAACGTTGAGTTCGGGCTGTTTTTCGTCGCAATCAATCTCAACTCCCGGAGCGGTTGGTGCTTGGGCTTGGGCGGCAGGAGCGAGACTGCACAGCATGAGTGCCACGACAAAGAATCCCAAACGGCGTGGTGGAATCATGGCCCTCAAACCTCCCTGTTGATTCTCTTTCATCAATGTGATGGGAAGTTGATGCCCAAGCAGAGGATTCGCCAAGGAACCCATCATTCGCCGTAAACACGGTTTGGCAAAGCACTGTGGGTGTTCCACATCACCTCCTCATCAACGCCAGCGGCGAGGAGTTGCTGTGTTCGTTTTGGGACGGTTTTGGGCCCGAGAACAGCGCCTGGCCTTCGCGGGTCGTCCATGTAGTCCGTTTCGAGGAAAAACCCGTTTTTGGCCATGGAATGCGTCTCAACCAACCGTTCCAAGGCGCCTTTACCGCACAGCACGCTGGGCGTTAAGCCGTGGGTGTGGGCTTCTCGAACATCGGGAGGTGAATAATGGCGAATCAGTTTCCTCAAATCCATGCCTTGGCGCAGCGCCCGCTTGGCCAAATCGGGATACGTATCCTCGCTTTCGCCCTCCACATGCAATTGAAGCGGCAAGCCCTCTTGTGCAGCCAAATGCATCGTTTCATCCAGAAGTTCGTTTGAGAGGTCCCAAATCTCGTCCGAGACCGGCCAATGGGGTCGACCAACCTCGCCGATGGCATGGGCTTGGCCCTCGTGAACAAAAGCCAATGCCGCTTCAATGGAATGCCGGTAATTCTCAACAGCCCGCTCCTTCCCGGCGTCGCCGTCTTCAGACACCCAGCGCTCAAATTGATGAGCGAAGGCGGCAGGGTGCGGGCCCAGCACCACTCGAACACCGAGGCCAACTTCATCGCGTACCGATTGCGCCATGCTCAATGTGTCGGCGTAGGCCGTTCGATGACCCTCCAACGTTTCGGGAGGCGCGGCGAAATCGGGGCAGTGAACAAGGACCAAATCGGTCCCACCTACGCGCTGAAAGGAACGAGCGGCTTCAAGGAACAAACCCTTGCGATTGAGGTGAAAGTGGTTGTCCAAAATCGGACCGTCATAGACCATGCGGCTCCCTCAAATTCGGTCGACGAAAAAGCCCCTGTCGCTGAACAAGCCGTTCCAATACACCGCCGCCATGGCCACCATGTTGGGGTGGCGAGCATCGGCGACGATGCACTTGCCGTTGGGCCACATCTGAACGGTCAAACTGTGTCGAGTGTCCGTCAAGGTGGTGCATCCGAGGCGGGCATCAAACTCGGCTGTTCCCGATGGAAGGCTGGCCGGGATGGCTTCCAAGTTGAGCGCACGGTCAAATTGGAACGAAACGACGACCGGGCCCATTTCTGCGACCAGCCCGCTGTCGTCCATACCCATGCGAAGCAGGAGTTCCTTGGCAGCGGCACGGGCGGCTTCAACGCGATGCGTGCCGTGGACGACGATGCGACCTTCTTCATCGATGACCAAGGTCGCCCGTGGGCGTTCCATCGCCTTGATGACCACGCCGCTGTTGCGCTGGCCGCCCACTTCAGCGACGACCGTGTCATGATTCAGAGGCGTTGGGCAGACGAAGCGAACCAGTTGGTTTTCAACGCGAACGTCAATCGAACCGGTGGCCATGCTACTCCTCCTCCGTGTCCATCGTGTGGGTCAATGTTGATGAAATCTCCTCAGGCGAGGGCCCCGCCTTTAACGCATCCAACATCGCCCGAGCATGCGGGCGGTGCACCACCAAGAGAAGGGTGGCGTCCTCGCCTTCGCTCGCCCGAAGCTCAGCGAGAGCCCCTCGAATACGTGCGGCGTAGCGAGCATTTCTGCGTTGAGCCAGTTCAGGGGTGCTTAGCCACTCGGACAAATCCCACCAAGCAGCGGCCAGTACGCTTGCTGTGGCGTAATCCACCGATTGGCCTTTGGGCGGGGGTTGGGCGTTGAAGAGATGGTGTTTCACGCTCTTCTTCCATCGCTTACCAACCCGAATCATGCCGAGCAGTTTTTTCCAATGCGATACGGCTCGAGCCTCTTGTGTCAAGTAGTCGCCCCAGTCCTCGTCATCGGCCAATGGTTCGATGAAAAAGACGGGCCTGTCGTGCCGCTCTGCGTTGCGCTGCAGACGGCGTGGTTCTGGGTCAGGAAAACGCCCCCCTTGCAGGTTTTCCAAGGTGGAAATGCCTTCAACATACTTCCCAAACGCCCCACCTGAGAGCATGGCATGGGTCAAATTGACACCTTGCGATTCCGCCTCATCGGCTTCTTCCTGAATCCAGAGGTCGACCACATCGGGCGACTCGAGCAGGGCCAAGCCGTGCCAGGCTGCACGAGGTCGCATGGCGTTGGGATAGACCACCGTGGGCATCGTACCGTGGAGGATCACGGTGCCGCCGTCCGGGTCTTCCCAGACCGCATCGGTCCAACCATCGGAAGGCATCAAGCCGCCTCACTGGTTGTTGACCCAGTCTTGGAGGGATTCAACGGTCCATCCTTGGTCAAAGTAACCTTGGATTTCCTCTTGCGTCCATTGCGGGAAGGTCTGCATGGCACGAGCCATCTCCGGGTCGATATCAGCGGGGATTTCAGCGAGCACCTTGCTCTCCGTGTAGCCCACATCGTCATCATCCTCATCCTCGTACTCGTCATCGAGCATGGAAGCGCCTCCACCACGACGGGCGAGCACCAAAACCAAGGTGCCCAGAACACCGATGACCACGACGAGAATGACCACGATGAGCAACATGTTGCTCGAGTCTTCCTCGGCTTGGACCTTGACGTTGAACACGTCCGCCCATTGTGGCTGGGACCCGTCGTAGATGTTCTCGCTGGAGCCGTTGAGGCTGATGGTGTAGTACATGCCCGTGGTTTGTGCAGCAAACGGTGCAAGGGTGACCTCGACCCAATCGCTCACTTCTTGAATCCCGAGTTCTGGGGTGGAGACCGTGTCTTCAACAACGGGCGTGCCGCTGTCGGTGACGGACTTGATGACCAACTCAGCGACACCGGCCATCGAACCGGTGTTCTTCACCTTGATTCGGAGTTTCATGCTCTCACC
>JAYYBT010000038.1:0-7407 GCA_036162675.1 Thermoplasmatota archaeon | reverse complement strand
TTTGACCAACGCCGAGGAACTTGGAATATACCTTCGCGATGAGTGCATGCGGCACATCAACACCACCAGTGATTCCGAACTTCTCCTCAACGCCCTGGCCGTCGAACTTGGCGAGCGCTCGTCTTCCCTTCGCATCCAAGGCGAGCCCCACATCAACATTGAGACCATTTTTGGTGCCATCTCTGCGGTCAACGATCGTGTTCATGGAGGCTATGCCTGCGTTTCCGTTATCTCTGGCTATGGATTGCTTGCATTTAGGGACCCAAACGGTATCAGGCCTCTCGTCTTTGGCAAGCGAGAGGTCGAAGGTGTAAGCGAATACATCGTCGCCAGTGAAAGCGTGGCCATCACCGCTTTGGGTTTTGAAATTGTTCGGGATGTTGCCCCCGGCGAGGCACTTTTCATAAGTTCCTCGGGCCACTTGTTCTCACGCCAATGCACACCTCCAGCTAGTTATTCGCCTTGCATCTTTGAGCACGTTTACTTTGCGAGGCCCGACTCGGTCATCGACGGCATGTCCGTGTACCAATCTCGCCTGAACCAAGGGCAACGCCTGGCCGAACGCTTGCTTGAATCCTGGCCCGACCACGACATCGATGTGGTCATACCCATTCCCGACTCTGGACGGATTGCCGCCCTCCAAATGGCCAAAGCGCTCAACCTTCCCTATCGAGAAGGCTTTGTGAAAAATCGATATGTTGGACGGACGTTCATCATGCCCGGCCAAGCCTTACGGGAGAAATCAGTTCGCCGCAAACTCAACGCCATCGAACACGAATTCCGAGGTAAGAACGTGTTATTGGTGGACGATTCAATCGTGCGAGGCACCACCAGTGCCCAGATCATTGAGATGGCACGAGATGTCGGTGCAGCCAAAGTATACTTCGCCTCAGCAGCCCCTCCAGTCCGCCACCCCAATGTCTACGGCATCGACATGCCTGCCGTGAAGGAATTCATCGCCAACGGCCGCACCATTGAGGAAATCAATGCGACGATTGGGAGCGACCGATTGTTCTATCAAACCTTGGACGACTTGATTGAAGTCACTCAGCAACCCAGCTCGAGCGTCGTTCAGTTTGACACCAGTTGCTTCAACGGCGAGTACATCACTGGCGATATTAGCCCTGAATACCTGCAAAAATTGGAGGACGCCCGAAACGATGCTGCCAAGGGGCGGGCGCATGTTGATGATGCGGTTATCGACCTTCACAACGATGATGTTTGATGTTCCCGAACAGGAGAGGCGAGCACTTTTGAACATCGTCCATCACCTCTCAACATGGTCTTGACTCGCCACGTCCACGCTTTGGTCAGGCCTGAAAACAAAGTCAAGCACCTCTGTCTTCAGGCTGAAGATGATTTGGTGGCCTGGGCCGAATCCAACCAAACGGTCTCATTGGGTCGTCTGGAGGAGACGGGCATTGCCGTCGTGTCCCAATTCACAGTGCCTCATCGAGTGAGTTTCATGCTCTTCCATCGTATGCATTTGGTGATTGGGGATGAAATCGGTTCCATTTCATTCTACGACCATGAAGGCAACCTGCTGGAATCCCAAGAAATGGACGGAGGCGTGCAATCTTGTCAGCCTATGGGTCTAAAATTGGCCGTCATTAGCGGCATGGGGTCGGCTCACCTGGTTCAATTTGAACGACCTTCTCAGAACCTTTCAGAACAATTTGGATTGGGCGATGTTCTTCAGATGGTGGTGTCAAAGGACAGCATTTACGTTGCTCAACAAGACGGTGCTGTCTTGGCCATGAACGATTCAGGCGTTCACTGGAGGCGCCCTGCTCGTGGACATCATGGTGAACGAATCACTTGCATGGGGGTCACCCGAAACGGCTCGCTCTTCTTGACCCGTGAGGGCCACGCCTTGGTGGCCGGAGAAGAAGAAGCCATTGAATTTGAAATGTGGGTAAATGGCGCCTTGTCGGTGCGCAAGGACCTACGTGCGCGAATGCTTACTTCATCTCCATCGGACCTCGGGGCGGTCCTTGGATTTGATGATGGAACGGTCCACCTGCTTCGAGAAGACGGTGAGATGGAGGAGGCCTTATCCACTGGCTATCCGATTTTTTCGTGTTTTGAACACCAATCCAGCGTGGTGGCAAGTTCCTGGTTCTACATTCACGGTCTAAGTGATGAACGCGTATGGAAGGTTGAGCATCAGGGCATGCCCTCCATGCTTTGCGGTCATCCCACACAAGATGTTGTTCTCTTTGCGGGGGACGACCAAAACGATTACACAGAGCCTGAACCCATCGGCTGCATTGACCTCAAGAGCGAGGTTGTGGAAACGGATACGGCAGAATTGACGGGATGGTTCCAAAATGCAAATGCAAGTGTTGCATTGACGGCCGAGCAACTCTACAGCGAGGGCGACGATGACATTTTGATGCACTTGACCGAGGATGAACGAGCCTCCTACGGGAAAGGGACACCAACCGACCAACCAACCAATTCCTTGCTCGCAGCAATGGGTGCGGATGAGCCCACCTCCCTCTCAATTGAGGCCACACTGGATGAAGATGAGTTGATGAACGCTCTCAACAGTACGGAGGAATTGAGTGTTGAAGAAACGGGCATCCTGCTCGATGCACTCTCTGCTGCTGTGGATGAAGTGCATCCACCAAGGGCCATTGCAGGGGATGACCAACGCCATCAAAGCGAGGATGACGGCACTTGCTTGGTCCTGCTTGACGGACGTGGCTCTTACGACCCGCAGGACCAAATCGTTCAGTGGTCATGGCTCGATGAGCGAGGAAGGGAACTCTCGAACACGGCGCAACTCAAACTTCGCCTGCCGGTTGGGCGACATGCCTTTGAGTTGCGAGTCGTCGACCGACAGGGTTCGTGGACCACGGATTCACTCGTCGTTCATGTGGACGATGGCTCAACCTCATGAAGGAGTCCATGTTCCCAAGTGGCATGGCCCTGACGGAACCATGGATTGAGCATTTTTTCGTCGGCCCGCTTCAAATGCGGTGTTCGGTGGTTACCGACCGAAGCAATGGCGACACCATCATCGTGGATGGGGGCGATGAACCTCAGCGCATCATCGATTGGATTGACCGCTACGAAGGGCCAGGGCCGAATTGGACCACAGGTCCGGAAACGCAGGCCATGGCCCTCGAACAAAACCTGCCGCCTCGTCGGGTCGTAGCACTCGTCAACACACACGCCCATTTTGACCACAGCGGTTTCATTCCCGTCCTTCGCGAGCACTACGGTGTTGCGTGGTACCTTCACCCAGATGACACGTTTTTGCAGACACTCGCACAGGCCTCTGGCCGCCGATACGGCCTTCACTTGCCAGAACCTGCGGTGGCCGACCACCCACTCAAAGCACAGGAAACGCACACCTTTGGAAGCATTGAACTTCGAGTTCTCCATACCCCTGGACACACCCTTGGGGGTTGCTGCCTCCTGCTCCCGGTTGAAGGGGGTCCAGACCATGTGTTCGTCGGGGATACCTTGTTCGCAGGGTCGGTCGGGCGAACGGATATTGCAAATTCGGGTGGCGATTTTGATTTGCTGGCCAATTCCATTCACACGCAACTGTGGCCGTTGGACGAGACAACGATTGTCCATCCAGGGCACGGCCCCCTGACCACCATCGGTCATGAAAAGCGGACGAACCCGTTTGTTGGCGAGCCCGCGGGTGAGGGCGGAACCTTTGGATTTGGCAAGTACGCCTGATCATCCCATCATGCCTTTCAGGCTCTCGTGGAGCACCGGCAAGGCTTCTTCCCAGGTCGCTACGATGCCGTAATCTGCGTGTTGGAAAATTGGAGCGTCGGCGTCTTTGTTGATGGCCACGATGTACTTTGAGGAGCGCATGCCGGCCAAATGCTGGATGGCTCCAGAAATCCCTACAGCGATGTAGAGGTTCGGATTGACCGTTTTACCGGTTTGACCGACTTGCATTGAGTGAGGGATGGCCTCCCACGTGTCAACAGCTGCTCGGGAGGCCCCAACGGCGGCTCCGATGGTGTCGGCAATGGCTTCGAGGTGGGAGAAGTTTTCAGGTGAACCCATGCCTCGTCCGCCGGAAATGATGATGTTGGCTTCGGAGACGTCCAGGCGCTCGGATGCGCGAGCCATGAACTCTTGAACCGATGTGGCAACATCACCATCGGTGGCGACGATGCTGGGGTCAGTGGCGCCACCGGTTGCGGCTTCAAAGACGTTTGAACGCACCGACACGACAACGGGGCCGGTGGCCGATACGGTCTGCATGGCCTTTCCGCTGTAGACGGGAGAGGTGATGTTGTTGCCATCGATGGCGATGGCGTCTTGCACGACGGAAAGATTGCGTCGTGCGGCGAGGCGTGCAGCCAGGTCCTTTGATTGAGGGCTGGCACCGGTGATCACCGTTCCATGGGGGGCGACAGCGTCGAGCGCAGCCGCCCATCCACTGGCGTCGTAATGGGAGAAGGCATCCGACTTGGCAGCGAGGATGCTATCTGCGCCCATGCCCGCTGCGCCATCCGCCTGCGAGGCGTCGGTGCACGGGACGACAAGGGTGGGGTGGCCACCCAGAGCGATGGCAGCGCTCACGAGTTCTGCGGTGCTGGCGTGGACGGCGTTGTTGCTCATTTCTGCGATAACGATGGTTTGTGTCATGGTTTCACCTCAAAGGACATTGGCTTCATCTCGAAGCAATTTGGCCACTTCAGCAGCGGCTGCGCCGCCCTCGTAGCTCTTTCCAGCAGGTTTTGCTGGTGGAAGGGCGTGGGCGACAACGGATACTGTGGAGGCAGGGGCCTCTATAGAGCGGACATCAACGCTTGCTTTCTTTGCTTGCATGATGCCTTTGACATTGGGTTTTCGAACCTTGAAACTCCCCTTGTCGCAAGAGACGACGGCAGGAAGGGGAACACTGACTTTTGCGTTGCCTCCACCGCTTGGCGTGGTCACCGAAAGGCCTCCATCAAACGTGGCACCAATGATGTTGGAAACGGACGGCCAACCCATGCGCTCGGCAACGCCTGGGCCTGTTGAGCCTGCACCGGTGTCGGCAGCAGATTTCCCGCAGTAGACAACTTCGCCAGCGAGGTCATTGACGGCCTGTGAAATGAGGGTTTGCAAGGCATTGGAATCCATTTCGCCATCGGCGTCAATACGAACAATGTGGTCGACACCAATGGCCTTGGCGTCCTTGAGAATCTTTTCTGCACCAGGTCCACCTACGGTCAACGCGGTGACTTCACCGCCCGAGGCTTCCCGATGTTGGAGTGCTGTCTCAACAGCGAACTCGTCGTAGGGGCTCATGACCATCTTGACCGATGAGAGGTCAACCCGGTCGCCGCTGACCACAATCTTGGCGTTGGTGTCTGGAACTTGTTTAACGAGGACGATGATGTTGGGCATGTGAATCAACCTGAATCCTTGATGAAACGCACCCGAAGTCCATTCATGAACCTTGCCACGATGCCACATGGGCGCTTTCCGCAGAAGGGAGAATTTCTGCTGACTGGTTAGTATTATGAACCGTCGTATCTGGGGAGAATTTCCATGTCGCCACCGAGGAAAGTTGATGTTGACCCAGACGAGCAAATTGTCCTTCGCGAGTGGCGCGAATTGATCGTTGAGAATTACGAAAAAGACATTGCTCGATTGGAAGGCATGGAGGAGAGCGTTCACGGTTTTCATGTCGAACATGCACTCATGGACCAGAAAGACACGCTCCGGCGCTTCTTCCATGAGAATCCCACCCGGGCGCTGGAATTGGGTTCGAGGATCATGCGCGAACAATTCGATAACCACAACATTCCAACTCGTCCGGTCCTTCGTGTGGTCGGCCTTTCCGAGAACTACCTCAACCGCGTTGATGAGTTGCGGATGCGGGACCGGAACGATTTGGTTTGCCTCGACGTCAAAATCAACGAAGTCTCTCAGCCTTATGGCTGGCTCAAGACGGCTGTCTACGAGTGCATGGACTGCGAGACGCGCGTTGAGGTGGCTCAACGCCGGGCGAGGGAACGTGAAAGCCCGTCGCTGTGCCGCACCTGCCTGCAAGAACTGATGGAAAACTACCAGAAAACCGACATTCCGAAGAGGTTTATTCGCCCTGACAGCGAGTTCTTGATGATCGTTGAAGAATGCAAATACGAGGATGTTCAAGACATCAGCATGAGCCAAATCACCTACAACGGTGAACATCACCTCATCAACTGCTCGACCCGAAATCAAATTCTCGGAACGCTCACCGACGACCTTGTCGACCAGCTCCGGCCGTCGACGTACATGCGAATCAACGGCATCGTGAGGGTTCAACCGGTGCCGGATCGAACCTTCTCCAAGGACACCCGTCGTCTTCTTTCCATTGACATTCTCAGCGTAGAGGAACTGCACATTGAGGATTGAACTCAACCTTGCATGAGTGCTGTGACCTTGTCAAGCGTTTCTGGATGAGCCTCAAAGTGTGCAGCCAGGCCTTCAAGACCTTTGGCCAAACCGTCGGCAACGCCCATTTTCGCATCAAAGGGGTGGAGTGTGCCGTCCATGATGGCGTTCCTGAAATCCTCCAAACTTGTCCATGCGCTTGGCTCGCCAAACTTCGGGTTGGGCGTGACGTTGATGACACCGTTTTCTGGAAACACAATATGTTCAGCCAGTTCGTAGACGGGGGAGTTCGGGTCATCGGGTGAAATGTAGGCGCCTTTCATCTTCTTGCGAACCTGTGCGGGTGTGTCGTGGAGTAGAAGAGCGCCACCAGGGTCGGATTTTGACATTTTGTGGTCAAAGGATTCCATTCTGGCTCCGGATGCTTTGAGCGAGGAGATGATGGAGGTGTGGAGGCATGTCGCCTTTTGCCAACCGTATTTTGAGGCCACGTCTCGCATGAACATGTGCGCTTTACGCTGGTCCATGCCGCCAATGGCGATGTCAATATCCATCTCGAAGATGTCGGCAGCTTGCATGGCGGGGTAGTAAAACTTGGAGAGGTCGTGGTCCGAAGAGGCCTCGTCCCGGCCCATGATGGTGAATGTCTTCCGCACCATGGCCAAGGTTGCACCCTTGGAACAGCGCAGAACTCTGGCCCAGTAATCGCTGGATTCCATCAACTCCGATGCCCACTTGAATTGCAGTTCGCCGGGCCCGGTGCCCTCGGGTGGGTGATTGAGAAGGGCTCGGAAGGTTTCTTGCATGTAGACGCCGGTCGTTTGAATGGCCTCCATATCGCCGTTGAACTTGTCGTTCACCCAGGCGTGCCAGTCCGCCAAGAAGACCATCACGTTGGCGTTGGCGTCGAGCATGCGCCGCAACTGGAGGGCCAGCACCTTCCATCCGATGTGGGCTTTCCCACTCGGCTCAAAGCCGACATAGCATCGGAGAACATCATCACCGCTGTGTGAAGTGCCGTTTTGCAGGGCGTCGATGAGGTGATCGACACCCACGACT
>JAYYBT010000037.1:0-4478 GCA_036162675.1 Thermoplasmatota archaeon | reverse complement strand
TCACCGATGGAAGATGAAAGGCCTCCCGCACCGTTGTCCGTGATGCAGGTGATGAGGCCTGCGTCCCTGGCTTCGAGCACCATGTCGAGCATCTTCTTCTGCGTGATGGGGTCGCCAATTTGCACGGCGCTTGAAGGTGATTCTTCGGTGAGTTCCAGTGATGAGAAGGTTGCACCGTGGAGGCCATCGTAGCCAACTCGCCCGCCAACCATGTAGACGATGTCGCCAGCGACCGGGGTTTTGACATGAGAGGGGCGGCCGTCTGGCAGTTGACGAGGCATGATACCGACCGTGCCGCAATAGACCAGTGGTTTGCCGATGTAGCGGTCATCGAAGACGATGGCGCCGTTCACCGTGGGGATGCCCGATTCGTTGCCCCCAACACGAACGCCCGCATGGACGCCACGAAGTACACGAGAAGGGTGGAAGAGGTTCTCTGGAAGTTGGCCTTCCCAGTCGGGAGGGCCGAAACAGAACACATCCGTGTTGGCGATGGGGCGAGCTCCGAGTCCGGTTCCGAGGATATCGCGATTCACACCAACAATGCCGGTCATGGCGCCGCCGTACGGGTCAAGCGCTGAAGGGGAATTGTGTGTCTCGGCTTTCATACAAACGCTCCACTGGTCGTCCCAAGCAATGACGCCGGAGTTATCATGGAAGACGGATAAAAGCCAATCCACGTCCTTTTGCATGTCGTGGGTGGGTTTCATGATGTGCGTTTTGAACAACGAATCCACAACGGTGTCTTCCCCAGTTTCATGGTCAACGTGGTGAATACGGGATGCGAAGATCTTGTGTTTGCAATGCTCGCTCCATGTTTGGGCCAAGCACTCCAGTTCTACATCGGTCGGTGCATTGGGCGAGATGCCTATCGCCGTGCGTTGCTGGCGAACTGATTCGTCCCGATAGTGCGCTTGAATGGCGTGCATCTCGTTGAGATTCAGGGCCAGAAGACCGGTGGTCGAAATTTCTTCCAGCGTTGCATCATCGCATTCAAGGTCAATGGATTGCGGTTCGATAAACACCTGTTCTGGGGGCGTCGGGAAGGTTAATTCGGGCCAAGATTGCTCAGCGCAAGCGGCTCGGTCAGCGACCAATGCTCGTTCAATGAGGCCGTTGTGCAGGGTTCCTGCGAGCCAATTCGCATCACAATCCGCAGGAAGGCCGTAGAACGCGTACGTGGTGTAGGTTGCGATTTTTGCATCGCCGTCCGCTGGGAAGAGGGTGAGAAAGCCGTCGGTCGCTGCCTTTCCAGGGTTGTCGGTTACGCCTGGTTTGAAGCCCACGGTAATGACCGTTTCAGGACCATCACCAAAGGAAGGTGTGGTCAACATCGTCGTGTTCGCTGCACCAAGTTCGATGATGGGGTCGGCGAACAGGTCATCCACGCGTTCGGCAATGGCCTCTGACGATGTTTCGCCGTTGATGAGGTAGCCGCAAATGGAGCGGACCTTGGCCACGGAGATGTTGTGGTCGGCCTTGAGTTGTCGACGGACAACATCGCCTCTCACGTCGCGCATTCCTTCCCCTTGGCGAGGCGTGACTTCCACACGTGTAACCGGCATGTTGTCCACCACGCCCTTTGGGCAAGCGGATGTTATCCCATGCGCTCTTTGTAGTCTGCGCTTTCACTTTTTCAGCATCTTGGCCAAGAACTGTCCAGTTGCGCTATCCTTGACCTTCGCTACATCTTCAGGCGTGCCTTCTGCGATGACTTGCCCCCCGCGTTCACCACCTTCTGGCCCCAAATCAATCACCCAATCGCAGGATTTGACAACATCGAGATGGTGTTCAATGATGATCATCGTATGGCCCTTGTCACGAAGTTGTTGCAAGACGGTGATAAGTTTGGCAACATCACTGAACGACAGTCCGGTGGTGGGCTCGTCAAGAATGTAGACGGTGTGTTTGTTTGGCATTCGTCGCAGTTCGCTTGCGAGTTTGACACGTTGCGCTTCACCTCCAGAAAGGGTGGTGGCCGGTTGACCCAGTCGGATATAGCCAAGGCCAACAGCGTCAAGAGTTTCCAATGTTCGGTGGATTTTTCGATGGTTTTTGAAGAAGGAAACCGCTTCGGAAACGGGCATTTCCAAGACATCGTGGATGTTTCTGCCGCGCCATTCGACCTCCAAGCATTCGCGTGTGTACCGCTTTCCGTTACACACATCGCAGGTAATCCATACGTCGGGAAGGAAGTTCATTTCCAATTTGATGGAACCGCCGCCGCTGCAGGCTTCGCACCGGCCGCCTTTCACGTTGAAGCTAAATTGACCGGGCTTGTAGCCGCGCTCCTTGGAGAGTTTTGTGTTTGCAAACAAGGACCGAATTTCATCAAACACCTTGGTGTACGTGGCGGGATTGGAACGGGGCGTCCGGCCAATTGGAGACTGGTCGATGATGATGGTCTTGTCAACATGCTCTACGCCCTCAAGGCTTTGATGGCGGCCCGGTACAACTTCGGCGCGGTGGACATGCCGTTGCAGGGCAGGTGCAAGAATGCCTGAAACCAGTGAGGATTTCCCCGAGCCTGAAACGCCCGTAACGGCCGTCATGCAACCGAGCGGGAAAGCTGCGTCTATGTTCTGGAGGTTGTTGTGGCGTGCACCCTTCACCGTGAGGTGGTGCTTTCCTGGTGGCGTCCGTTGTTCTGGCCAAGGGATGCTTCGTCGGCCACTGAGATAGGCGCCCGTGATGGATTTCTCCGTGGCCATGACCTCTTCTGGTGTGCCGTTGGCCACCACTTCGCCGCCTTCGAGGCCGGCACCCGGCCCGAGATCGCAGAGCCAATCGGCTTGACGGAGCGTGTCCTCATCGTGCTCGACCACAAGCAGGGTGTTGCCCAAATCGCTCAGTTCGCGCAGCGTCTTCAGGAGACGGTCATTGTCGCGCTGATGGAGGCCGATGGACGGTTCGTCCAGGACGTACATGACACCGGTAAGTCGGCTACCGATTTGCGTTGCCAGACGAATGCGTTGACTTTCACCGCCCGAGAGGGTGTTGGCCTTTCGGTCAAGGGTCAGGTAATCAAGGCCGACGCTGTCAAGAAAGCCAAGTCGTCCTTCAATCTCTTTGATGATTTCAGAGCCGATGAACATGCTGCGTTCGTCAAGCGGCTCAAGGAGGTCTTGGAAAGCAGCGGGAGGGCCTTCCCCTTCAGGATTCCAAGCCCGAACAAGGCCAAGTGCATCGTGGACCGAACAACCGCTAACCTCTGGTAGGCGAATACCACCCACAGTCACGTAGCGAGCAGCATCGTTCAACTTCTCACCGCCGCAGGCTGGACAATCAAGGTCGGTCATTGAGGCGATGAGGCGGTTGCGAGTGCGTTCTGATGTGGTCTCGGCATACGTTTTTTCGAGGCGTGGAATGATGCCTTCCCAGGGTTTGCTGTACTTGTATTGCGAACCGTTTTCGGATGTGAATTCGTAATGGATGATGGTTGAGCCCGAACCGTAGAGGAGGATGTCTTTCTCGTCTTCGTCGAGCATCTCAAAGGGAAGGGTGGTTGAGATGTTGTAGTGGGCGCACGTGCACTCCAAGAGTTTGCGATACCAGGAAGGTGACATGGATTGGCGCCACGGAATCACGCAGCCGTTGGAGACGCTCATGCTGCCGTCAACGATGAGGTCGACGTTGAATTGACGCTGCACGCCGAGCCCTTGGCACGTACCGCAAGCACCGAGTGGTGAGTTGAATGAGAAGACGCGAGGGGAGAGTTCGGGCATGAAGGCGCCGTGTTCGGGACAAGCGAAGTCTTCAGACCAGGCGATGGTTTGACCCTTTTCGGTTAGATGTGCATGGGAATTCTTGCTCAATTCCTCGGTGCTTTTTGGAGCTTCAAGACTCTCCACGGCCAGGGTTCCGCCACCCAAACGAAGAGCCGATTCGACGGCTTCGGTGAGGCGTTGTTTTCGGTCGCGTGTGCAACGAAGGCGGTCGATGCGAACATCGATGTCGTGACGAAATGTTTTGTCCAGCGTTGGTGGTTCTTCGAACGATGTTTCGTGTCCGTTGACGCGCCCGTTGAGATAGCCTTGCTCGACCAGTTGGCGGAACAATTCTGCGTGGGTTCCCTTGCGAGCCCGCACAACCGGGCTCCACACCGCCACGCCGTGGCCTTCCATGCGCCAAAAGATATCGTCAACGATCTCCTGAACGGTCCGGCGTGCCACTTCTTTGCCGCAGGTCGGGCAGTGAGGTTTTCCAATTCTGGCCCAAAGAAGACGAAGATAATCCTGGATTTCCGTAACTGTTGCCACGGTTGAACGGGGGTTATGGCTGCCTTGCTTTTGGTCGATGGAGATGGCTGGAGAAAGCCCTTCGATGGAATCGCAATCGGCTTTCTTCATTTGACCGATGAACTGGCGTGCATATGAGGAGAGGCTTTCCACGTAGCGTCGCTGGCCCTCAGCGTAGAGGGTGTCAAACGCAAGGCTGGATTTGCCCGAGCCTGAAACGCCTGAAATCACGACGAATTG
>JAYYBT010000036.1:0-6087 GCA_036162675.1 Thermoplasmatota archaeon | reverse complement strand
GGAGAAGGAACACACCCCCACCACTCGTAGATGCAATCGTAAATTTCTCCTCCGTATCCCCATGCACGCCCATAGTCGTCGATCACATCGGGAAAACCATCACCATCACTGTCCGGGCAGCCCACCGCAGATGAGGCGCCCACCCGTTGAGGGCATCCGTCAGCATTGTCGCCGTATCCATCTCCATCCTCATCACTCCACTCAGAAGGATCGTTCGGGAAGACATCTCCACGGTAACCGGATGCGTTATCGCCGTACCCATCGCCGTCGGTGTCCGCCCATTGCGTGCCGTCTTCAGGGTATTCATCGTTGACGTTGTATCTCAACACGGTGCAATCGTTGTATTGGGAATATCCATGTCCGCCGTGCTCGTCTTCATGCCACTCGAGGCTTTCTTCCCAACAGTACCCGTGGTAGTCAAGACCAGGTAGGCCGTAACCATCTCCATCATGGTCAAGGATGGGTTGTTTTGACCAGGTAAACGTGTGTGTGTGAGTTTGGGTTGACGAATACATGTAGTATCGCGACATGGTCGCAACATGCTCTTGATGGAACGCCACATCATTCCTCAACTCAATGTCAACATCCCAATATGAGAGCGAAAACGAAGGAATGATGTCCCAGTTGTTCATCCATCCATACTGGCGCCCCGATGTTGAAGGCTGGTGTAATGCTATGTTCAACTCTATTTCAAATTCAATTTCTTCAAATGTTTCAACATCAAACGACGGGTGCTGGTTCAGCACATGTTCCCAGGAAGGCGTCTCATTCAAGCCGATGGAGAGAGCCTCGTCCCATGTGGCTGCATGCACATTGACACCGTCCACCCTGACGAGAGCGGAGTGGAGGTCGATGGCGCATCCCACACAACCCTCGTTGAAATCGATGAGAATCTTCCACTCTTCAGGAACGGTATCCACGCAACCATCTCGGTCCAAATCAACTTCAAGAGATGCAGGCTCGCTTGGACACGCGTCGTCCCTGTTGGGGACACCATCGTCATCATCATCGTCCAAACACCCGTCCCTGTCAACATCGAATTGAGCGGGAGCAGGCGACCAGAGACACGCATCGTCGATGTTGAACACACCGTCTCCATCGTTATCCACGTAGTCGGATGAATCGCGTTGAACGCCCTTCACCACGAGAGCAAAACCGACTGCATCTCCATCCAACCCCGTCGTCCCTTCCTCGCCACCCGGTTGCACGAACCGAGCAACGACGTCAATGTCCAGATAGGATGTGTTTGAAAGATAACTGCGCGGGATATCAAGGCCGACAACCGTTTCATTGGATGACGGGAAGGCCGTGGTGTTGTTGGTGTCGACAACGTGCGGGTAGAATTGCGTTGGTGCACCATCCTCTTCCCGCTGATGGTCAGGCAACAGAATAGTACCGTCTTCAAGGCGGACACGGAGTTGCAAATCATCCACCATCGCCGGCTCGGGCTGTGCCGGGAAGGCCATACGAATACGAACATCCTCGCCGTCGATGAGAGCCAAACGTTGGGAAAACACATCACCTGTTTGCAAGAACGGCCCAACGGCTCCGTCAAGCGGCGCACCGGTGTCAACCATGCCCGATAGGTCGCCACCTTCCCCCTTGTTGGCCTCAAACCATTCCTCTACGCTGCCCGATGTCAACCGATAACTGTCGTGAATCCACGTATCATTGGTCGGTGATTCGCCCAATCCATCAACGCTCGTTGGGTCGAACAAACGACTGAGGTTCAGCGCCCCCCATCCGTCGTAGGGGTTGTGGAGTTCATGGCTCTCTTCTCCTCCGTTTCGTACCTCTTCAGGTAATGGCGAAGCAGCCATCGCCAAGGATGCTCGCAAAAGCGACCCTGAGGGCGTGAACCCTTCACCGAGTTCTATTGAGGCGCCCAACGGCGCTGATGCCGCCCACGGGGGTTTCAGGTCGTTGAGAGAATGTGAAGTGAGTGGAGCGAAGGCGGGAACGAGCCATCCATCCTCGTAGAGTTGCTGGATGACGGCTGTCGCGCCCGATGCATGCGGCGTTGACATGCTCGTTCCCGAGGACAAGCGAAGGTTGGCGTTGTTGGTGTTCCAAAATCCATCGGCTCCAGCGGATTGGATGCTTCCACCCGGTGCCAACACGAAGATTCCATCCGTTCCAGCCTCCGTAGGGCCGTAGGAAGAAGAGCCCCAACGACCATCTTCAAGGGATTTGGTGGTGGCGCCCACCGCCACGACATTGCGTCCATTCGCAGGTTCGAGCACACCCTCGCCGCTGTTTCCAGGAGCAATCAGCGCCAGCGACCACGGCATTACTCGTGCATAAGCGTCGAATCGAGCCGTCCGTTCGGTGTATTCGGTGGTGTCGTCGCCCCATGAGTTTGAGTGAACAACGCCGCCATAGGAGGAACTTTCCCACAATAAAACATCAACATGTGGTGGCTCCCAGCCGTTGTTTGAGACAATGTCTTGAACAACCAATGTGGAACCGTGGGCCAACGTGGATCCGCTGCTTGGTTTGGTGCCTTGCCGATAACTCCCAATGTCATGACAGGCCAAGGACCCGATGACGTGCGTCCCGTGGCGGTAGTCACTGTGGCCTGGTGTGTCGTTTCCGTCAACACTCGTGTTCATGTAGAGGATTTTGCGATGGTCAGGGCCGAAAACACCCACGGCGGGGAAGGGTGCTCCGGCTTCAGCATGCTCACTGGTGCCAGTGGTCGCGTTTCGGAAGCAATCATGGTCGGCATCAAGGCCACTGTCGGCAACCCCGATGACGATACCAGAACCGTTCAACCCCAACGACCAGTAGGGGTGCTCGTCAAGACTGCCCGATTCCATCAAGGCGGAAGCCTGGCCGTTGCGAGCGTGCGTGGTCAACACAGGCTCAATCCAGAGCACACCATCGGTTTGAAGCAGCGGTTCAAGGGCTTGGATGCTCGGTGCATGAACGGTCAAGGAACCGGGAAGATTGCCCCTGACATCCAGCGATGAAGATGCAATGGACAACCCCAGGCGGCTCACCGAACTTCGAACCTGCTCAATTCCATCATCGGGCAGTCTTGGCTCAAGCAGAACCCGGTAATCGCTTGGCCCTGCTGGGGTGTCAAGGCCCAAACGAAAGTGAGCTGATTGAGAAGCAGCAACTTCCACGTCCAAGGGCCAAGAATCTCGGTCGTCCTCCGTCCAAACGAGCAAAGCATCGGCACGGATGCTCCGCAGGGGTTGGATGCCAGCATCTTCCAACGCTTTCCATTTCGCTGATGTCCAAACGCCTTCTTCGAGAACGAGAAGACGTTCACCGTTTCGTGGAACGTGGTTTTCTGTTGGAGGAGTGAGGGTCAGGCCTGAGGTGACTGGCAGAAGCAGCAACAACACCGCCCAAACAGCGCCCCGCATACCCCCTCCACGCTCTTGAGTTTCCTTAATCTGTTTCCCGTTGCCGCGCCAGCGCGTTTAAGGATGGATGGCAGGTCGGATGGCCCGATGAAGGCCTACCGAGTATCAGGAACCGCACCGTTCGGCAGTCAGCGACAACCATTTTCCTACGATGTCCCAGCAGAAAATGCTGAGGCAGCGACCCAGAAAGTGTACTCCACACTCGGGTCCCGTCATCGCATCATGCGCCGAAAGATCAACATCGACAGCGTCGGTGAAATCGACCCTCGCACGTCCACCGAGCCGGTTATCCTCCACACCTTCCGCGATGAAATCGCAGCGAAGGGCGGACCAATCGCTCCTACGGCAGAAGAAGAGTGAACACTTCTTCGCCCAGCACGCTTCGCCGAAGGTGCTGAACGGACGAGCATCTCATCCATCGTTCTGCCAATTTTTAGCCCAATCAAACATGGATTGCATGATGGGGCTGAGGAGGCGACCGTCATCGCTGAGCGAGTAAAGATTGGATTGGGGCGAATGTGGATTGATTGAGCGCACCACGAGACCCCCCCTTTCCAATTCACCAAGGCGCCGTGATACGGTGGTAGACGAAGCATCCACACGATGTTTGAGTTCCGTAAATCGAAGCGGTCGGCGGGCCCTGTCAAGCACCATCAGGACATGGAGCGATTTTGATTTGGTGATCAATTCCAAAACGCTGTCCACTTTGGCGTAGGTCGGGTCGCATTCCCCTTTCAAGGCTGGCAACATGAAGAAAACCACCATGTCCTTCCACATAAAGTTCAGGCCCCCATGCCTCTCGTTCGCCCTACATCCTCACGACACGACCTCAGCGGGGGCTTCTTCAACCCCAAGCGATTCCCTTGACCGACGGACATGGTTGACAGGGCACAGCTTCAACGCCTCGCGCAAGAAGTCGAGGTGCTACGCAAACGCCTGGATGAAATCAATCTCCGTATTGAACAGGTCGACGCCGTGCTCGCAGAACACGCCATTACCGACGCCGTGCTTGAGACCCTCCTCGGTCACGGCCAAGGGTCGAGTATTTCCACTCATTTACCCATTGGCTCAGGTATCAGTCTACCTTATCGTCATCAGGGAGACAAGGAAGGCGTGGCCTTGGTGGACCTCGGCTCGGGCGTTTTCGGAGAACGCCCTTGGAGCGATGCGCGTTCCATCACGACCCAGCGCAAGGACGACATTCAACGACTCCGCGACGAATTGAAGGAACAGTCCGACCAAACAGAAACGTCGCTGGGACAGGCGGCACAGACGTTCAATCGGCTCGCAGAATCGCTCAAACAACAGGCGAGCCCCGAATCTCCTCCAGCGCCCTCGCCCGAGCCGGAAACCCCCGAATCAACTTCTTCAGACGCCTCACCGCGACGTTCTCGCAAACGTGGTATGTTCGGCGGCGACTTAACACTGGACGATTGAGGGATTCGATGGGACTGTTTGACCGCTTCCGCAAACGCGTCCAAGAGGTGGCGGAGGAAACCGACGGTGACGCCCTGTCGGTGGATGCTGCCTCGGAGGAAGGCAAAGCCTTGGTCGACCAACCTGCCGTTTCACAAGTGGAAGAACACGAGGAAGACTGGGATGATGTTGACGAAGAGCCCATACAATCGTCCACGGCTGAAGAAGACGACGATGATTGGGATACGTGGGACGATGACGAACCCGTCGCCCCGGCGACCCTCACAAAAAAAGAACGAAAATTCCTCGAACGGCAAGAAAAGGAACGCCGTCGCCGTGAAGAGAAGGCTAAGAAGGCAATGAAAAAGCGAGGGGCAGTTGATGTCGCTCGCCCCAAAGGCTCCAAGGTGGATTTGTCCATGATGCGAACGACCACCGGCCGTCAACTGGTTCATGTTCAGCAAGCACCGAAAGGGTCGAGCCAATCCGCATCCATCCAACTCGGTGGCGGCCAATCCATTGATGTTGACCTTGGCGGTGGTGTGGTTTCAGAAGGGGGCCGCATCATCAAACCGGGTGAGGCGCTCGAGAATTTGCTCGAAGAACTCGAATGGGTGCTGTTGGAATCGGATATTTCCCAACAAGCGTCCAGCGCCATCATCGACAGCCTCCGAACCGCCCTCGTCGGGGCGCGTCTTCGCCGAGGCGCAGATCTTTCCAAGGTATTGGAAGCAGCCCTCAAACGGGCCCTGCAAGCCTTGCTTGAAGCCGGCTACTGGGACTTTGATGCATCCGTTAACGGGTTCATTGAGGCTGGCGATGTACCCGTCGTCATCATGCTGGTTGGCGTGAACGGCACGGGGAAAACCACGACGGCGGCCAAAATTGCTCAACGACTCCTCAACAATGGCCGCACGGTGATCGCGGCGGCTGGCGACACCTTCAGAGCTGGCGCCATCCAACAACTTGAATCGCATTGTGAACGCCTTGGCATTCGATGCATTTCCAGCCAACGCGGCGGTGATTCAGCCGCCATTGCACGGGACGCCATTGATTCGGCCAAAGCCAAAGGCATCGATGTCGTGCTGGTTGATACCGCTGGGCGAATGCAAAACAAAACCAATTTGATGAACGAACTCAACAAAGTCAGAAAGGTCACCAACCCCCACCTGACGCTCTTTGTCGGCGACTCATTGGCCGGAAACGATGCGGTGGAGCAAGCCAAGATGTTCCAAGACATCATGCGGTTTGACGGGGCTGTTTTGACCAAGATGGACACCGACGCCAAGGGAGG
>JAYYBT010000035.1:0-3530 GCA_036162675.1 Thermoplasmatota archaeon | reverse complement strand
CATCGACACCACCGAATACACCATGGAAGACGGTCAGTTCAAATTCAAGCCAAAACTGATTCGAGATTGGGAAATTCCCTATGCTGAAGACCATTGCTACGGTGCAGATTGTGAAGCGCATCCAAACGAGGACGAATGGCTTCTCTTCTCCCCACACAACCTTGACAGTGCCTACTTCGAAACCGACGAGAGCACCGACCAAAGCCACGGCGGCGGCTGGGATGGCCGACTCTATGTCTCCCACTACCACGCTGGATTGTGGGTGGTTGACATCGAGACGCTGGTTGACCCAACCAACCCTGATGACCGCATCGCCGTCCATGAAGAAGCGACGGTGGCATACTACCTCCCCCACGGCGAGGACGGCACACCGCTTGACTCGAGCTTCTACGACTTTGGTTGGGTCCCCTTCTTGTGGGCGGTGGAACACCATGATGGCATCACCTACGCCTCGTGTATTTCGACCGGCCTGTACTTGGTCCAACTTGACATTGACTTGCCCTACCGATTGTGAGGTGTTTCCGTGTCCAGAATCACCTCATTGCTGATGTGTTCTCTCCTTCTGTTGGCGGGTTGCACCGTACCTGGTGATGGTGAAAATTGGACGCCCCACGGAGAGCCATTGGAGAACGTCAAGGTCAACGACTTCACCCTCACCTCCAGCGAAGGGACGGCGTGGACCTATTCTGAAGAAGCGGCCAACACCACGCTTGCCATCGCTTTCTTGTTTACGAACTGTCTTGATATCTGCCCCATCGTCACGCACAACATGAAGTGGGTCAAATCCCAGCTAACAAACGAGGAGTTGAACAAAACCACTTTTCTCACCATCACGGTTGACCCGTGGCGCGACAATGTTACGACTCTGCACGAGTGGAAAACTGGAACAAACTCCGAATGGATACATCTCACATCATCCAGCAACGATTCAGACAGTCCATCGATGAACGCCCTTCAAAACGTCTGGATTAACTTCGGTGTCGGCCTCACCATTGAGGAATACGATGCCAACAACGATGACAATTCCACGAATTCATCAGCGCGCCACCATCCTGATGACTACACCGTGAACCACGAGACGGTAACAATCCTCGTCGACCGATTTGGCAAACAGCGAGTGTGGTGGGGTGATAACGACTGGGTGCTCGACCTCTTTTTGGAAGACCTTCGCCACCTTCACACACTTTGATGTGTATGAGGCTGACAGGTCAGAGTTCGTTGGGTACCGGTGTTTGGTCCATGTGCAAGAAGGCGTAAACGGCCCACCATGTCACGATGTCCCACGAATGCACCAGGTTGTTGATGCCGGTGGAGTCGTCAGTTCCCATGTACTCAATCATGGTCTCCATCGTATCGCATTCGCGATGATAGCACGGGTATCCGTCGACCAAACCGTTCCAACCCAATGTTGCAACGCCAATGTCTTGGAAGGGCTGATGATCACTGCGAGCGGTTGGTGATTCGTAGATGGCGACGGTATCGGTGTATTCGAGGCCCCAGAGCGGACTTTCACCACCGGCTAACCACTCTGCGCGCCCACGCTCCATTTGGTAGCCAAGGTTGAGGGCATCCGCCCCGATCCATTCTGCAAGATGAAACATACCCGCTTGGTCAATCGCTTCTTCGGTACCATCTGGTCCGAGGTAAACAGAGAGTGCGTAGTCTCCAGGGAAGTTGACGCCGGCCATGTCGAGGTTGAGGTAGTTGCTGATGGTGACGCCGTCAGGAACATCGTTAGCGAAGGAACGAGAGCCCCACAACCCTTCTTCTTCGGAAGACCACAAACAGAACACCATCGTACGGCGTGCATCAAACTCTGCGAGCACACTGGCGGTGGTGAGCACCATGCTCGACCCCGCAGCGTTGTCGTAGGCTCCGTGTCGAGTTCCGTAGCCAGGGACACCTGCTTCAGCACCAGGCGTGTAGGCTATTGGGGGCGCGATGTCAAAGTGGGCACCAAACACCAACCACTCGTCGGGGTAGACGGTGCCTTCTTTGTAGCCACAGATGTTCACGGCCCAAGCCGTGTTGGATTGGAAGCGCTGGACGCGAACATCCAGTCCGTAACCGTGCATGACACCTTCAAAATAGGCGATGGCGTGTTCGTAGGAGGGGTTGGCGTTTCCAATCCATCGGTCAAGATAGCCAACCGCGCCGTCAGGCCCACAGTTTCCATCATCGGGTGTACATAGAGAATCATCGGTGATGAATTCGACCCACTCAAACACATCTCTTCCATTCACCCAACCGTCGCTGGCATCCACACCATCGGCTTCGGTCAAGTCAGCACGAGCGGGCCTCACGGTCTGCATCACAATGGGCACAGCATCGCCACCGGTGTTGTTTCCTGGAACCAACCACGGCCACTCACCCCCGACATCTTCGTTGGGAACTGCCTGCACGGCGGAACCGTTTGCAGGGTTGCCCAACCATGTCGCCCAAGATTCATCTGCCGCTCGAATAGGCCATTCTGTTCGACCGATATCGCCGATGAAGAAGACGATGTCGTCATTGCGAGGAGGGAAGAGGATGTTGATGCTCAAACTCTCGCCGGTTTCCAAATCGAGCACCGTACCATTCTGTGCACGCATGGAACCGGGGTCTTGAATGAAGTAGGGGATGTAAACAGCCATGTCGTCGTTCGCGGAGAGCGTGATTTGCTGCCACATGCCGCCTTGAAGCGCACCACTCCCCTCGATGGTGAGTGCACTGGCATCAAGAACACGTTCTTCGGCTTCGCCAAAACACCCTGCCAAAGGGGCGAGGAACATGATGAACATCAACATGAACGCTTTCACTTGCCGTTGAGCCATGGCCCTGCGAGCCCCCATCCCTTGTTCAAATCAACGGTTTCAATCATTCATGACGCATAAATCGAACCACTCCTGATTTGGTGGAAAATAAATCACCTAAACGAAGCACTGCAAACCATTCTTTCCGCAGTACGGAAATTGACTACCGAAAAAAGGCGAAGGGGTTAAAGGATGCCCGCCCGCGGGAGAATCATGGCCACCGTGCGGTTGGACCAGAAGAAGCGGGCGTTGGTTCGCAGTATTCCTTCTTCATACACCAATGCACTTGCTCGATTCTTTGGGGCGGGCCCGACCGATGTCGAACTCGCTCGCCGTCAACAGCAGCATTATGTGGACACATTGGAAGCCAACGGCGTCCGTGTTCACCGATTGGACGCCGATGAAAACCACCCCGATTGCATGTTTGTGGAAGACCAAGCCGTGGTCGTTGACGGCCACATGCTTCTCCCTGTTCCGGGCCACCCTTCCAGAGTTGCCGAGCAACCCCCCATCGCAGAATTCCTGATGGAGGCACTTGAGGGCGTCCAAACATGCACCATGGGCGGCGAAGCCCGCATGGATGGGGGCGATGTTATTCGATTGGGCGACCTGTTTTTCGTTGGTCGTTCTTCACGAACCAACGACTTGGGCATCACCAGCCTTCGGAGTCTTCTGGATTTCTTCGGCTATGAACTGCGAGTGATCGACATTCCTGAACACGCTCTCCACTTGACCAGT
>JAYYBT010000034.1:0-7716 GCA_036162675.1 Thermoplasmatota archaeon | reverse complement strand
GAGCCTGTCGGCCAAGGGTGAGGGGGCACGCAATCGCCCCCCTCTTGTCCGAGAGTGTGCTCGGCCACGGTCTTCTCTGTCGATTCAACCCGTCGTACGAATGTTCTGCTCACGCAGGTATTCGCGGAAGTGAGGCATGTGCCGGCGATATTTTCGCTCAAACCACGCCTGAATAACGATGATGTCCGGTCGCATGGTCACGCTGTCAAACGCCCGTTGCGGCTTGCGCATCAACTCGGTCAACAACTGCTCATTTTTGGCAGCGATAGCGACTTGGTCCGGGCAGCACGGCCCTGATGGCAGGCGCTTTGGCACCACGACGATGGTCGTTTCTGGCTGTTCTTGCTCCTCATCAGCATCGGCTTCGTTGGCTTCGGCTTCGGCTTTCGCTTCTGCCTCACGCTTTGCTCGGTCTGCACGTTTCCTCGCACGAACGTCCGGCTTCATCTTCTGTGCGTCGTTCAGTTTGTCGTACCGGTAGTTGCTAGGCTTTCGGCCGGTTCGCTTGCTTCTTCCTTTCCGCTTGGTCTCCTCTTCTTTTTTGGTATTCCCCATGTGTATTCCCCCAAATTCCTGTGCAGAATCGTCGAGCGATTCCGCAGTAAGGGTCGGATATTATCCGGTCAGGGGGTACGGTTCAATTCATGGGAGGGCCTCTTTAGAGCAAGTCTGCAGAGTTAATGTGACCGCGACCATATATAATGAAATCGCAAGATACCCCAAAAAATGGGCCTCAATCGTTCATTTCTTCTCGCAGAGCGTCAAGTGCGCTGCTCGCAGCGGGAAGGGGTGGAAGGGCAAGCGGCGTCCCGTCAGGAGCCAACAAGGGTGGCAATTCTTTGCCATCGGGGCCGATGAGAACCGGAAGCGTTGGTTGTTCGGGTTGGGAAGGCCCCACCGATTCAAATCCAACATCCAACGGGAGGCGCAATTTCAGAATGCGCCCCTCATCGATGCGGACAAAAGTTGCACCGTAGACATGACCGGGTTCCGGATGTTCGGGCTCGACCAACACCGTGTGGCCGTGGCCTGGCGTTTGAAGGAGAGCCACGAGGTCTTCGCCTGAGGCGTGTTCTTCCCACATGCGAGCGGTTGATGCACGAATGTCCGCCATCTGACCCATTCGGCGGCGCTTGATGCGTTCTCGAATCGCCTCGTGTCGCACCCTTCGGTCTCGCACCGTCAACTCGATATCGGCGTCTTCAACGGATTCGGGACTGACGTCAACCACGTATTCGTCAGCGACGTGAACATCTTCGACCTCAACCTCAACCACGACCTCTGCTTGGCTTTGCTCATCCTCCATCGCCTCGGCTTTGGCGGCCTGTGCAGCGGCTTCAGCGGCAGCGATTTTCGCCAGTTTTCGCTCACGAAGGGTCGCACCGTCAAGCGATTCAGCCTTGACGGGTTCGGGAAGATCGTCAACCTCGTCTTCGACCTCATCTTCGACCTCAGGGGATTCGCTGTCAACTTCAGCAACCACTGGTCGGGGTGCTCGTGGTCGGGGTTTAGAGGCGGGTTGAGCCTGACCTCCGAGATTGATCCAAAGGAAAGCGAGAACGCCCATGGCGCCCACAAAGCCCCACTTGGCCTCATCGGTCAATTGTCCGACGGTGGCGAGGTAGAACACCAAAACGGAAAGGAACAACACACCGACGGCGGTCCTTGCGAATCCCATGTCCCTCGCCCGACCCAATCGTTGATTCTTTATGACGGTGATGGAGGTCTTGGTTATTCATTTCCATCGGGAAGCGGAAGTTGGCTCAACAAATCCTCCAGAGCACGGCGACGATGACTGAACTGATGCTTGGTGTAGGGCCCCACCACACCGAAGGTCTGACCGTGGGTGCTGACAGCCCCCAATGTACCCGGACTCAGGGGTTCTCCCGATTCATCCAAATCCGACGGGATGAAAATGGGGTCAAACCCAAAGCCGGCCTCGCCTTGAATGTCCGTGGCGATGGCCCCTTTGCAGACCCCTTTTCCAATCAAGACCTTCTCGCCATCCCACAGCGCTGCAACGGCTTGAAAGGAGGCGGAACGGAGGTTTTTGATGCGGACGGGGTCGTCGTCAACAAGGTGCGAAAGCAAGCGGAGAATCCCATGGTTCCCGATGGTGGAAAAGGCGTGAGAGGAATAGACACCGGGAAATCCATCCAAAGCGTCAACGAATAAACCGGCGTCCTCAACCATGACCATGGCATCCTTCTGAGGCAGATGGTCCATGGCTTGAGCAATCTTCGAACGAGCCACCGTTTCCAAATCATCGGCTTGTGGTTCAACAACCACAGTATCTGGTAAATCCAAGCCTTTGACCTCGATACCGAGTTGTTGAAAGTGATGCTGAGCTTCCTCCAATTTTCCAGCGTTGGAGGTGAGAAACCAAACGGTTGTGCTCATGCACGGCCCTTGGGTCGGCGGCCTATGACCATGTTCATTGGACGGGCATGAGGCCGAATGAGAAGGAGATTCTTTAGCAACCAACCGGGTGTGATGGTCATGCTCTCCCATTGGTTCTTGGTGGCGTTGGGTGGGGCTGTTGGCGCCGTTCTGCGTTTCTATCTCAGCGAAACGCTGCCCTCTGAGGCCTTTCCCTGGGCCACACTCAGCGTGAACCTCGTCGGTTCCTTTCTACTGGGCGTCGTGATGGCCGCCACCTTGGTCGACGCGCTGGGCGAGACCGAAGCGCTCCTGCTCGGCGTGGGGTTGTTGGGCGCCTTTACGACCATGTCAACGTTCTCGGTTGAGACCGTCATGATGGTGGAGGATGGACGTTGGCGACTGGCCGGCCTTTACGTGGTGGTGTCGGCTGTTGTTGGTCCGCTGCTGGCGTGGTTCGGATGGAAGGGCGGCCAAACGTGGTTCGCTTGAATCACTTCAGGATGGCCAACATGCGATTCAACGCCAAGAGCGAACCGGCTTGCACGTCTTTTGGCACAACGATTTGATTGGGGACTTCACCGTCAACCAGCCGTTCGAGAACGTCCATGAGGTAGGCGGGGTGAATCATGTACATGGTTGAACAGGGACAGATTTCTTCGTCCAAGCACTCGATGTGCTTGTCCGGGTGTTCTGCGGCGAGACGAGCCACCATGTTGATCTCGGTACCGATGGCGATGCTCGAGCCAGCAGGTTGGTCCTTGACGAAATTGCGAATGTATTGCGTTGAGCCGTAGGCATCGGCGAGGTCGACGGTCTCACGAGGACATTCGGGGTGAACGACCACGATGCCATCGGGATGTTCGGCTCTAAAATCATGAATTTGTTGAGGTGTGAATCGCTTGTGGACCGAACAGAAGCCGTGCCAAAGGACGATGCGAGCACCTTTGAGTTCACCCATGGCACCGATTCCAGGCGTCCATGTTGGCATTCGTTCGGCTGAAATGCCCATCGCAAGTCCGGTGTTACGACCAAGGTGCTGGTCGGGGAAAAAGAGCACCGCACCCTTGGGGCCTGCTCGCTCAAACGCCCAGTTCAGCACGCCTTCAGCGTTGGAGGACGTGCACACCACGCCGCCGTGGCGCCCAACGAAATCTTTCAAATCAGCACTTGAATTCATGTAGGTTACTGGAACGAGATAGGCTTCGTCTTCACTTACCGTTTGGTCGGGGTCTGGACGGTTGATAGGGTCGCTCAGCCCGGAGGCCTTGAGAATCTCTTCCCAAGCGACCTCAACCTCACTCAAGGTCGCCATGTCCGCCATGGAACAACCTGCTCGGAGATTGGGGAGGATGACGTTTTGCTCGTCGGAGGTGAGAATGTCGGCTGATTCGGCCATGAAGTGCACACCGCAGAAAACGATGTGCTTCGCCTTTGAATCGGCCGCTTTTTGACTGAGCATGAAGGAGTCGCCGAGGAAATCGGCGTGCATGACGATGCTGTCACGTTGGTAGTGATGTCCGAGGATGAGCAAATCCTCGCCCAGTTCAGCCTTGAGTTCAGCAATCCGGTCGGCAACGGCCTGTTCTTCAACGGATAGCGTGGTGTCCATGAAGTTGACAGAGCACATGGGCAGGCTGACGGTCATGGGGCTCATGTAACTCCAAGCAGCGACCCTTTTTCAAGGAACGGATGGGCATGAATGTTCAAAAAGAAGGCCTTGGTGAGCGAGGCATGGCCTTCACACCAACGCAGCGTTTGCACCTAGGTGCAGAGGCCGAGGTGTGGAAGGGCGAATGGTTTGGCAAACCTGCGGTTCGAAAGCAACGCCGTCCACGCTCCTGGCGTCATCCAAACCTCGACCATCGCCTCGGTGTTCGCCGGATGATCAGCGAGGCTCGCCTGTTGATTCGCACCCGAAAAGCCGGTCTTTCGGTGCCCTCCGTTTGGGATTTGGACTACGAAGGAGGCCAACTCATCATCGAGCACCTCCAAGGCCAACCGCTCATCGACGTGCTCAACGAGGCTACAACCACACAAGAGGAAGCAAAAGCCACCCTTCAACGGGTGGGCCATTCGGTTCGTCGCCTTCACCGAGAAGCCACCACACACGGCGATTTGTCAAGCAACAACATTCTCATCGATGGCGAGCATGTTCACCTCATCGACTTCGGCCTGGCCTCCATTGAATACGATGTGGAGCGTTTCGGCATCGATTTGCACGTGCTCGACGAAATTCTTGGCGCCTCGCATCCACAGTGGGAAGGCGCCATCGATTGGGTGATCGAAGGCTACCTTGCAGCCGAGGAAGAACTCGGTCCCGCGCCGACCTTGCAAGGCGGCAGCGTCCCTTCTGCCAAAGAAGTCCACACCCGACTCGAGGACATTCGAACACGGGTTCGATATCATGGTTGACGGGCAACGCGACGCTCACTTTGTCGCTGCCACATGTTCCACATCACGACCACGAAGGCGAGCAGCACGCCGGCTTGCAACACGATGCTGGAGTACAATCGAAGTTCAGGCTCCCACGTATGAACTCGCATTGACCTCGTGTCATCGTCCAATTCAAAGTAGACAAGTTGGTGCTCAAGAACCAAGGGGCCCCACTGGTCCTTGGTGTCTGAAGTCAACACAAAGGTGGTGTTGGTGGCGAGTTCGGTGAAGTAGATCTCTCGGTCGAGGTACTTGTCTTGCGGCGCCAGCGGGTTCAGATGGTCCCGAACCGACCACGCCAAAATGCCGTGGTCAAGGGAAATGTCTGAAACGTGGTACTTCGGATTGCTGGCAAGCCATTGTTCAGCCGTGCTTCGGTTGTAAAGCACCAACCGGTCAGTGGCGGAAACGTTCACGGTCACAGCGAGGTATTCTCTGTCGAAGGCCATGCTCTGAATGGTGGCGTTGACCATGTCAACCGGGGTGCCCCAGCCCGCCAAGATATCATCCTCTTCGACAGGAGCGGTGGCGTTGATGGTGTACCCCACCTCTCCACGAACCCCCAATTGCAAGACGGTTACTTCCATCGGTCGCTCGCTGGTCACAAACGCGATTTCAGAACCCGCACAGGTGATGCGTTCAATATCACGATGCGTCTCTTCGGACTGAAGGACAGGCACGCCCTCAAGGTCGGTGATTTCCAACACCCCGTCAACGGTGTAAACGAGAACCAAGCTGCCCGCTCGTTCGCATAACAAGAGGTGCTCTGGTTGCTCAAAATCCAAGGTGCTGATGGCCTGTTCGGGTTGATGAACATCGTACATCAGCAGCGCGGAGCCGTTCGCCACCACGAGCAGGTCGTTTTGCAGGGCATGCGTGGAGTCGAGGCTAAGTCCTGGAACGTTCACCCGAACCGCTTGGGAATCCGCTGCAGACAGATTTTCGAGCAGCAAAGAAACGCCCTCGGTTTGGTTGTCAAGGGTGGCCAACCATTCGTCGGAGACGGCTGCGGATTGAGGCGCCTCAACACCTCCAGCCGGGAGCGACCGATGGGTCAAATCCCACGTGATAACGGCTGCGACCACCACGAGGATGACGATGGCGATGTGGCCCGTTTCCCTGCTGGTCGGTTGGCGATATTGCTCAAAGGCTCGGCCTATTCTCGAGCGAATCCACGCCCAAGCCTGCCAAGGCCGCGTCAGCACCGTGACGATGCGAGCGTTCATCGTTCGCTCGTCAAAGAATTTCCACCAACCGTTGGAGGTTCGGTCGGCCATTGAGACGGCCGCACCCGCAATCAGCATCCCGCCAATGATATCAACGAACCAGTGGATGCCGAGGTAAATGATGGTGAAAGCCGTCAACAGCGTGTAAGCAAAGACCGTGTAGCGGTAACGGTTCCAGCGGCGGTCGTCATCAAACCGTGTCAGGCAGAGCCAAACGGCGAACGGGATACCGATATGGAGCGAAGGCATGCCGTTGGTGAACGGGTCAATGCGCCGGAACCAATCGGCAATTTCGGGTGTTAACGTGTAGGCGAGGGTCTCCATTTCTGGAATGGTATCACCGGTGACTCTGACGTTGAAGAAGAGGTAGAACGGCACGGCCAGAATGTAGACCCAAGCGATGGAAAGCGTGACCCGGTCGGCAAGCCAGCGGTCATCGAAATAAGCAAAGTAGAACACAGATACATAGCAGATGAACATGAAACCAGCGACATAGAAATGCGTCAACGCTGTGGTCAACCACGCCGCCTCGAAGGTTTGCTGCACCCAGAGCACCAAATTGCCCTCAATGGCCCAAATGTACGGCGTCATGTCAAGGCCGGTGCTCGCCATCAAAAGCCGGTCGACTTGGTCGAGCGTATCTTTGGCGTTGTAGATGGCGAAGACGATGAGGATGTGCACCCAATACCTTCGAAAGAAATCAACAAAAGGTGGAAGCGACAACTTTGCCCAGGGTGGTTTGAACACCGGAAGCAGGATGACGCCAAGAGCCAAGGCGCTGATCATCCAAGTCAGATAGACGCTCTGCACAGGGGGTTCACTCCAAGTTGTGGGTCATGGCATTCCTTCATGAAAGCGTCGTCAACGAAGCCCCCGGTGAGGTGTGTTCTACCAGGCGCCGTGGACATAGGGCTTGCCTCGGTCCGGATCGCGCCTGTTCGCGAGGTCGTACATTCGTTCAAAGCGGTAAATGCCACTGGAGCAGCCTTGTTGCCAGTCGAAGGCGAGGGCGTATTTCCCCACCGTGCGAACCGACGGTTTCTCGGCGGGCAGCGCCTCAATTTGGCGACGAAGGGTACGGCTTGTCTCGTCTTCGTTTCTCATCGGTGAACATTTGGCGCAGGGGCAAGCATGCCGCAAGTCGTCATAGGAGACCGTGAATTCCGACCCGTTATCGTAGGTAAGCACCATGTCTTGGGGGCGCCGTTCCAACTTCTTGAGGGTGGGGAGAATTTCACTCATGGCGCCACCTCAGATGATTTCGAGGCCGCCATCTGCACCGTCGGAGAGTTGGTCTTGGATGGCCGCCACAACGTTGGCAAATGCAATGGCTGAGGGGCCATCGGGCTCGGAAACAATGCGATGAACGCCGTCGTCGCCACCTCGCACGAAACCGGGGTCAAAGGGAAGCGCCCCGAGGAAAGGAACACCGAATTCCTCGGCCGTGTCCCGGCCTCCACCTTCCTTGAAAATATCCAGCGTCACAGAAAACTTGCCTTCACCGTCGGCCGTGGCGGCAAGCGTTTTGCCTCCAGGAGCAGCGATGCTGACCTCGGTTCCTGGCGACGTCGTGCCGTTCACCGTGAAGCCGCTCATGTTCTCAACGATGCCGAGCACGGGCACCTTGAGGGATTCGGAGAAGGTGATGGATTTCCGACTGTCGAGCAAGGCAACC